>DASTSF010000634.1:0-12176 GCA_035760825.1 Bacteroidia bacterium | reverse complement strand
CTATCGCGTCTGCCGATAATCCGCCTGTTTATTCGAATGCAAGGGTTGCGGATAACAGCAACGGGAATAATTCAGGAAATAACGGCAATTCGAACAGTAACGTCGCGGATAACAACAATGGAAATAATTCCGGGAACAATAACAATTCCAACAGTAACGTCGCGGATAACGACAATGGAAATAATTCCGGGAACAATAACAATTCCAACAGTAACGTCGCGGATAACAACAACGGAAATAATTCCGGGAACAATAATAATTCCAACAGCAACGCCGCGGATAATACCAACGGGACTAATTCAGGAAATAACGCCAACAATTCCAACAGCAACGTCGCGGATGCTGCGAACAATCCGAATTCGATCGTGCATCACCTGGCGCCGGGCGAGAAGCTGGACTTTTCTCCTTCAGCTACCAATCCGCCTTCGGCCAGCGCACCGGTCGATACTTCCGGTCTTGTGTACAAAGTGCAGATCGGCGCATTCCGCAACGCAATCCCGACGGATCTTTTCAAAGGCATCGATCCCGTCACGTATGAAAAAACGGCATCCGGGCTTACGCGGTACACCGCGGGCTATTTCGTCGTTTTTGCCAATGCGGATGCAGCGAAGAACGAAATACGAAAGATGGGTTATCCGGATGCATTCGTGGTCGCTTATTACAACGGGAAACGCGTTTCCATGGATGAAGCGAACCGGATTGCAGGCGGTGGAAAGCCGGGCAACCCGCAGAACAATCACGTAGCGGATAATAACAATGCCGGAAATGCAAATCCTGGCAGCAACGGAAATAATGCAGGTAACAACGGCAACACGAATAATGGCAGCAACCCGTCGCAGAACACGAACAATAATTATGTGCCGGGCAGCAATTCTCCCGGTAACGTGGCAAAAGCGACCGATGTGGCGACCGTCAAAGATCTTTTCTATACCGTGCAGGTCGGTGTATTCTCGAAACAGGTTTCGGCCAGGCAGCTGAAAAACCTCGACGGACTTTTCTATGAGCAAACTGCATCCGGCACGTACCGTTATTCATCCGGGAAATACAACAACATGGATGCGGCGGTCGCGGCGAAGAATGCGATCGTTTCAAAAGGTATTTCCGATGCGTTTGTAACAGCGTATTACGACGGAAAGCGCATCACTACGGACGAAGCGAAAACCCTGCAGGCGTCCGGCACGCAGGCCGCCGGTGATTCGCAGAGCAACGTTCAGTTCACGAACAACGGGTATGTCCCGCAGAATAATTCTCAGCAGAACAACAACACCCCTCCGGCGGACAACGGAAATAATAATTCCGCAGCTGCGAATACGCCTCCGCATAGTGGTAATCCCGGCTACAGCAATGTTCCGCATGACAATCCGAATGCAGGCAACAACAATAACAGCAATAGCAATAACAATAACAATAACAATAACAATAACAATAACAATAACAATAACACCAATACAGGTACTGACGGGAATGTTACTCCGGCAGACAATGCGAAGATCGTTCCCGATACAGGTCTTGTTTTCTCCGTTCAGCTCGGCGCGTTCAAGGATGAAGTTCCGCTGGATATCGCTACGAAATTCCTGCAGTTTGCCAGCCGCGGTGTGAAGCATTACGTCGATCCGTCGAATGGCTACACTGTTTACCAGGTGGGCGTTTTCACGACAAAGGATGAAGCGGACAAGCTGCGCGATGAAGCTGCGGCGAAAGGAATCAATGATGCGTTTGTTGTTGCGTGGAAGGACGGAAAGAAGATCTCCATGGACGAGGCGATGGGAAACTGATCCGGGGAGGTTGAAGGGTTGTGGTTTCGTGCCAGGGATTTGAATCGTTTTCAGTTACCTGATTTCAGTTTGCCATAACGCAAAAGTCATTTGCCAGTTCGGGCGCAAGTCACCCGTCAGTTCGAGCGCTAGTCGAGAACAGTTCGAGCAAAGTCCGTCAGTTCGAGCGCAAGTCGAGAACAGTTCCACCTTTCCAGTTTGGCATCCGTTGCCGGGGTATTGTCAACGGAATTCCGGAATTTTCGAAGTAACTTTGTACAAATAAATAAGCCATGTCATTCCGGTTCAGTCATCAGACAGAAAAAGAAGAAGTTCTTCTTCTTGAGGAAGAGCTTGAAGATCTTTTGGATCTTGTTATCTACAATGACGATTTCAATACGTTCGAGTTCGTGATCGAAACGCTCATGAAAGTGTGCCGGCACGATCTTATCCAGGCCGAACAGTGCACGATGATCATTCACAATAACGGCAAATGCGGTGTGAAGCGCGGAACGGCAGAGGAATTGCAACCCATGTGTGAAGCGATCCTCGAAAGAGGCATCTCCGCGAAAATAGAATAAGGCATGGCCCATCTTTTACATTACCAATTCTGATCATTATGAAGCGGGCCCTTTTTCTTCTCATCGCTTTTGCGGCGTTGTCATCCTGGTCGTGCAGCCGTGTTCCCATTACCAACCGTCGTCAGTTCAACCTCATTCCCGAGGTGGAAATGCAAAGTCTCAGTCTCACGGCGTACAGTGATTTTATGAAATCGCATACGGTGATGCCGGCGAATGATTCGGGCTCGATCCTCGTGAAAAAGGTTGGCAAGAAAATTTCAGATGCGATCGTGAAATACCTCAACGATCATCACCAGGGAAAACGTGTGGCCGGCTACCAATGGGAATTCAACCTCGTGAAATCGGACGAAGTGAACGCCTGGTGCATGCCCGGCGGGAAGGTGGTTGTTTACACCGGGCTTCTCCCGGTGACGAAAGACGAAGATGGACTCGCCGTGGTGCTCGGACACGAGATCGCACATGCAATCGCGCGCCACGGGAATGAACGCATGAGCCAGCAGCTCGCGATACAGATGGGTGGAATGGCACTCGCCGTGGCCGTTTCGCAAAAACCGGAACAGACGCAGCAGATATTCCTGCAGTGTTTCGGTGTCGGCACAACGCTCGGCGCGCTTGCTTATTCGCGCAAGCACGAATCGGAAGCCGACAAGCTGGGGCTTTGCTTCATGGGCATGGCCGGTTACGATCCGAACAAAGCGGTCCCGTTTTGGGAGCGCATGTCGAAACTCGGCAATGGCGCGCAGATCGCATTGCTCAGCACACATCCCACCGATGCGCAGCGCATCAAGGACATCAAAACGTTCATGCCGACGGCGCTGAAGTATTACAAGAAGTAGGCGTGGCTTTCCCGGTTCGCAATTCGAAATGATTGTCGCTTGAAAAAGAGCAATTCACTTTTCAGTTTTCTTACCATCGTTTTGCCGGTGCTGGCGATCGGGGTATGGATGCTCCTGTCGCCGCAGGGTGAAGCGCACCAGGAAATCGAGGATGCGGGTGTTTATTTCGTGAAAAGCATCTGGGGAAAACCGGCGGGCCTCACCATTCTCGTCTTCGGAATATTTCTCGCCGTTGTACTGATCATCACCTCGCGGCGGGGGCAGCAGGGAGGACTTTCACCGGGCCGGCTTTCATTTCGCATCTCGTTCTGGATTTTTACCTGCACCGCTGTTATTTATGCGATCATCCTCGTTCAGAATTTTCTCGTGGAAACCGGTATGCTCGGAAAGGATTTTTATTTCACGGCTATGGATGATATCGCACTTGTGATCTATACCTTCCTTGTTGTTTTCGGGATAACGGCGGGAATTCTGTGGCTGGTTCTGAAGAAGTGACGGAGCGGTCGGGCAATACTGTGGTTTTGGAAACGCCGCAGGAAGAAGTGAATTTATGCGCATGCCTGCATTGACATCTTGCAAAGATCCGGTTGATCAATGCTTGTTTGAGGTTTATGCCTCAGGGACATGAAGGACCTGTACAATGACGGTAAAAATCATTGACAACTTCAGGCTGCTGACAAAAAGATAAGGCGAACTGTTACCGTCTGCTTTCTCAAAGCAGGGTTGATGTGTTCAGATGGAACAGCCATAATGGAAAATTTATTTCTGGTCGCTGAAAAATTGCATCACCGGAAAGCGGCATCCCTGCGAAAGCAGTAAAATATGTATTGCGGACCCGGTTCTTTACTTCTTCAGCTTCGGATCCAGCGCATCGCGCAGTCCTTCACCGATGAGGTTGTAAACGGTAACGGTGAGGAATATGCACAGCCCCGGGTAAATGATCATCCACCAGGCGTGGAAACGTTCTTTACCCTCGAACAATAATTTTCCCCAGGTCTGCAGATCATCCGGAACGCCGACATTAAGGAAGGAGAGGCTGGACTCAATAAGTATGGCCGCTGCGATGCCGAACGCAATGGACACCAGCGACGGTGCCATGCCGTTCACGAGCGCGTGCCGGAAAATAATCCGTCTTTCCTTGAATCCCATGGCTTGTGCAGCCTGGATATAGTCCATCGTTCGTATACGGAGAAATTCCGCACGTGTAAAACGCGCGATCCCTGTCCACGAAGTGAGCCCGATGATCACCATTACATAGATCATCGATTTTTCCTTTACCAGCGCTGCAAGCGAAATAATAAGGATCAGCGTCGGGATCGAATTCAGAATTTCAATGCCCCGTGAAACGAAAGAATCGACGGGAAAGAAAACTTTCTTTCCTAAAAAAGTACCGCGGCTGATCAGCTTTCCGAGAAACGAGAACAGCCGGCAGATCGCCGCGAAAATGAAAATGCTCACCAGCAACTGGAACAGGAACATGTATCCGGAATCCGCCATCGCATCACGCAATGCATAGCTGCGAACGCTGAACGCATAGAACCAGGCGAACGGCAGTCCGAGCAATGTCATCCAGAATGTGCCCCTTTTCGTCTGCAGTCTTTCGTCACCGAAATAGCCTGCAACCGCGCCGAGGAAAAGCCCGAGCAATGACGCGATTCCCATCGAGATAAAACCGATGCTCAGCGAAACGCGCGTTCCGTGGATCAATCCTGCGAGCAGGTCTTTTCCTTCCGATGTTGTTCCCAGCAGGTGACGGAAACGGGATGGCATGAATAACGTGTCGCCTTTTGCATCGATGAATTTCTGCGGATCACCCGGTCCGACATAATTTTGATTGTCCGGGTCTTTTACAGAAGGAGACCAGGCTATGGGTGCCCACACAACCGATTCGGCATTCATCCGTTTCCAGTCCGCCTCGTCGAGCTGGATGTTTTCCTGGTGGCCGGTCGCCGGGTTGGTAAAGATGTAATTCGATTTGAACGAAAACGCGGGATAGAACGTCTGGCCTTCGTACTTCATGTAAAGCGGCCTTTCATTCGCGATCACCGGGGCGAAGACGGCTACCGCAAGAAGGAAAATCAGGATGTAAAACGAAACGAGCGCGGGCTTGTTCTTTTTGAACTGCTTCCACGTGTGCCGGCGAAAGCTGAAATTCACGGGGTCTTTCTTTTCCTCCGGCCGGTTGTCCGCGTTTTTCACTTCCTCGCTCATCCTTTGCTGTTTTTTGAATAGGATATCCGCGGATCGGCCACGGCGTAAAGGATATCCGAAATAAGATAACCGAGCAGCGTCATTACACCGGTCAGCGTAAATACGCAGACGATCATCGGGTAATCTTTGGTGTAGATTGCTTCGATGATTTCCTTTCCCATGCCGGGAATGGTGAAAATGAATTCGAGGATAACGGATCCGCCGACCGCGGCCGGAAAAATATTCGCGAATACGGTGATGATCGGCAGCAGGGCGTTACGTAATCCATGCCTGTAGATCACGTTGAACTTAGACAAACCTTTTGCTCTCGCTGTGCGCATGTAATCCTGGTTGAGTATCTCCAGCAGCGCAACGCGCATCGTCCGGCTGAGAAAAGCGAGCGAGCTGTACGTGTAGCAGATGAACGGAAGAACGAGGAAGGGCAGCTCGATCTTCAGCTTCGCCCACAGCGAAATTCCGTGGGGAATTCCAGCCGCCGGTTCAACGCCGCCCGCCTCGAAAATGTTCAGCACATCCGGGTTGGCAAAGGTCATGAGCAGGAGCGTGGCCATGAAAAAAGAAGGAAGCGAGAACAGCATGAAGAGCACAACGGAGGATGTCCGGTCGAAAAATCCGCCGCGGTTCGCAGCTGCCTGCACGCCGATCGGGATGCTGACGAGGTAGGCGAAGAGCACCGAAGTGACGGTAAAGAACAGCGACCAGGGCAGCGCCCGGCTGATCGTTTTGGATACGGGCTCTGAAAGCATGGACGTGTACGTCTTCCCGAAATCGCCGCGGATAACGCCTTTGGTGTTGACGGCATTTTTCCCGGTGAGCCAGTTCCCGTCACCGAAAAGCCATCGCTGGTATTGGTTGTACCCGTAGCATTTGATCGACGGCACATAATTTTTCCACTTTGTCGCATGCGACCGCATGGCATCAAATGCAGCCCTGCTTTGTTCGATCGGTTTTTGCGCCGCTCCGAGGAAATTATGTTCACCCAGCGAAACGAGCGCCTGCTCGCCTGCGCTTATTTTTTTCAGGCGCGACGAGATCACCACTTCGTCATAGGTCGCCAGCAGCGACATCATGTCCTGGCGGGTGATGTCAAGCAGCTGGTTCGCGGAGTCGCGGCCGAGGCGCTGCTGCGCTATACTGTCGGGCGCAATATTGTCCAGCGAATGCTGCATCGCCTTCACGGATTTCATCCACGCGCTGATCTCGTCCCAGTTCCCGTAAATATTGATAAGCCGTGAAGCCGCTTCATGTTCGTTCTGATCGAAGATGCGGTAAAGCGTGTCCGGAACGGCGATGTTGCTGAACGAAAAATAAAAAACCGGAAGGTCGAGGCCGAGTTTCCTGCGGATAGAATCTTTACGCTGCTCGAGGTTACGGTTCATCACGTTCCCGGCATCGCTGCCCTGGTTTCCTCCCTGAACGAGCACATCGATGGGATCACCCGGTGCGTTGATGCTGATGATGAACGCAATGATCGAAATCGCGAAAAGCGTAGGAATGAAAATCAATACCCTGCGTAAAATATATCTCAGCATCGGTCATGCAGGTTGTTTCACTGTACCGGTGCCGGCTTCATCATGTTGCCGGGAGTGAGCAGCTTGAGATTGCTGAGGAAAACACCGGGTTTGTCGTAGTACATATCCGCATGGTCAAACCGGCGGTGTATGGCGATCTTCGATGGAACGGAATAAAGGAAGACGTAAGGTTCTTCATCGTACACCATCTGCTGAAGCTGTTTGATCATTGGTGTGCGTGCGGAATCGTCTATCGTTACACGGATCTTTTCGATAAGCGAATCGGTCGCGGGTGTCCCGAATCCCACATAATTCGATCCTTTGTTTTCCCATGACGTGGAAGACCATATCTGCTTGTAATCCTCCGGTCCCGATGCTGATGCCCATGCACCCATGTACATGTCGAACTGGTGCGCCATGACCTGGTTGTAGAAAGCGCCGAACTCGAGCGAGGTGATCGTCACTTCGATACCCGCTTTGTGCATGGCATCCTTGATGTCATTCGCCATTTTCGGAACGACAGGATTTCCCGTCATAATGAGCAGCTCGAATTTGAAAGGCACTTTTTTTCCGTCGATCATTTTGTCGCGGATATTGTCGTTATCCGAATCTTTCCAGCCTGCTTCGTCGAGGAGTGTTTTCGCCGAATCGATGTTGAACGGAACCGGCTTAAGGCTCGTATTGTAGATGTCGGGTTTCATAGGGGAAACGAGGCTCGTCATGCGGATCGCCTTTCCGTCGAGGTAAGCCTGGTTCATCTGGTCGGCCGGGATAAGCAACGCCATCGCATGACGCACGCGTTTGTCGGTGAAAAAAGGCAAACGGTTGGACGCTTCCGGCTTCAGGTTCATACCCAGGTATTGGTAATTGAAATTGGGAACGAAGGCCGAAAAATAATTGCGGTTGAAATTCGTGTCCTGCTGCAATTCGATGAGGCTGTGCGTCTGTATCCACGTGGAAACGTCGATCTTCTGATTTTTCAGCTGGAGCGCGATGGAATTATCATCGGTATTGATCTGGAAAATGATCTGATCGGGATAAGCCGCATCGTACATGTTCGGGTTCTGTACTTTCGAGGTCCAGTGGTTTTTCTTTTTGACAAGAATGATCCGCTGGCCTTTGTCCCATTGCTGAACTTTGTATGCGCCGAGTCCTTGCATGGATTGCGGATCCGTTCCGTATTTCGGTGAATTGAATTCGTCCGCCCATGTTTTCAGGTCAGCATGCATGGTTTTTACAAAAGCAGGATCATTCATCTGCGCCAAAGAATAGTTGCCCAGCACGTTTTTCGGATCGTAATATTTCCTTTCCATGATCGTCAGGTCGCCGAAAAGAGCCACATTCTGTATGTATTTCCGGCTACAGATCACGGTGAACTTCTTCGGATTGGAAGCATCCTTCTCAAATCCTGCGAGCGTTTCAAAATACGGTTTCGCAAAACCATCCTCCGTATACGGGCAGAGGAACGCCTTCATCGAAAATTCAACATCATCCGCGGTAAGCGGCGTACCGTCGTCCCATACAGGTTCGTCTCTCAATTCATAATCGTAGCGCAGACCGTCGGGAGAAACGGTGGGCATTGACTTAATAAGATCGGGACGTATGGACTGTTTTTCGAAATCGGTGCTAACCAGGAAACGTTGCGTGTAGTCCATGACCACGCGCCGCGGATTCGACTGCCCGTTGCTCGGGTGAAGGTTGTCCGGCTCCGCGCGCCAGTGGTAGACCACAACATTATCGGTCGACCAGTCTTTTTGCCATTGGGTAGTGGACGGATTGTGAACGAATTTCACACCAATATTGTTCGAAGCGGTATCGCCTTTTTTGTTTTCGGTAAATTTCCCCTGCGGCTGATCACTGCAGGAAAAGAGGAGAAGAACGGGGGCGGCAAGAAGAAAGGAAAACCGGGAAAACTTCATAATGAGGAGCCTTGCTTTAGGTTGTCCTGCAAATATAACATCTGCGTCTTAGCAAATGGCTGACAAAAAGAAAACACCGGAATTTAAATAGGCGATCGGGCCGCTCCCCCGGAACAAAACTTTTTTTACCTTTGTCGCCCGGCAAAATCCACAAGTCAGGTGAGGTGGGTGAGTGGCCGAAACCAGTAGTTTGCTAAACTGCCGTACGGGTCAAACTGTACCGAGGGTTCGAATCCCTCCCTCACCGCAAAACTAAAATGCCGCAAGCGAAGCGGCATTTTTCATTTCAGGACAACGGGAAAGCTTGCTTTCACCGGCGAATGGAAATGAAAAATGTGCAGGACGAAGTCCGTAGGCATTTTGTTTTAGGCCCCTCGCCCAACGGGATCACGTGAGTAATCCCTCCTTCACCGATGAAAAAATAAAAAGCCCCGCATTGGCGGGGTTTTATTTTGAATGCGGACGCAAACCTGTTTGAACCCGCGCAATGAAAAACAAAAAGCCGCTGGCTTTTGTTAACACGCACAAAAATTTCAGATTGCCCGGATCAGCCGAGGTAGGTCTTCAGCACTTTGCTGCGCGTAACGTGGCGCAGTCTCCGTATCGCTTTTTCTTTGATCTGCCTCACGCGTTCCCGCGTAAGCTCGTGCTTTTCACCGATCTCGTCGAGCGTCATCGCACCCGGACGGCCGATACCGTAATACAAAGTGATCACATCGCGTTCTCTTTCCGTAAGCGTGGCGAGGGCGCGGCTGATCTCTGTTTTCAGCGATGACAGGATGAGCAGATCATCCGGAAGTGAATTGCCGGGATCGGACGTAACGTCCATGATCGTGAGGTCTTCATTTCCCGGCAGGAGCGCATCGGTTGAAATGTGTCTCACCGCGGCGCCCATCGTCGCTGATATTTCTTCTTCGGAAATTTCCATTGCCTCCGCCAGCTCGGATACGCTGGCAGGCCGCTCCAGCTTTTGCTCGAGCTGGCTCTGCATCTTTCCGATCTTTTTCATCGTCCCGATCTTGTTGAGCGGAAGCCGGATCACCCGCGACTGTTCGGAAACAGCCTGGATGATCGACTGGCGTATCCACCACACAGCGTAGGAAATAAATTTGAAGCCGCGCGTCTCATCGAAGCGCCGCGCGGCTTTGATCAGTCCAACGTTCCCTTCGTTGATCAGGTCCGAAAGACTGAGTCCCTGGTTCTGGTATTGCTTGGCCACCGAAACCACGAAGCGCAGGTTTGCTTTTGTCAGCTTTTCAAGCGAATCTTCGTCGCCCGAACGTATTTTCTGCGCCAGGATGGTTTCTTCCTCAACGGTGATCATCGGGATCTTTGAAATATCGGAGAGATATTTATCCAGTGATGCCGAGTCCCTGGTGGTAATCGATTTACCGATTGTAAGTTGTCTCATGCATCGATGTTTAACGTTGTGGAATGACAGCGGAAGTTCCGCAGAACTGTTTCGTGTGACGAGGCGGCTTACGCCAGGCGCACGTTCACCGCGTTGAGGCCTTTTCTGCCTTCTTCGAGATCGAACACCACTTCGTCGTTGTCACGGACTTCTTCTTTAAGACCTGTGACATGCACGAATACTTCTTCACCGTTTTCTGTTTTGATGAACCCGAACCCTTTTGTCTGGTTGAAAAATTTTACTGTACCGTTTTGCATTGTTTTTGTTTTACCCCGGTTGTACGGGAATGGTTAATGATTGGATGAAATAATCAAGGAAGAGATAAGTCTGTCGGGGGTACTGCCTGTGATTGCCGTTGAACTGGTATGCGCAAAACCGGGCAGACTCCGGAAATCCAAAGTCGTGCTTCCTGCTTGATAAGAAAAGTGTAAAATTTACAAAGCTGCAACCGGATAGCTGCAGGCAGCGTGAGATACAATCTTCTGATGAAGTAGTCAAAGATACGGCTTTTGAAGCCGGATTCCACGTCCGGGCCGAGATATATTTCGCCGCGCTGCGTTATGATGGTTGTTTTCCCAGCTCTTTCAAACGTTTCAGGTGTGAAACGAGCGCTGCGCCGAATGTCGGTTTCCGGTTGTACGCAATCCCGAATTCCTGCGCTGTCTGTTCGACGATCGGGGCGATTTTCCGGTAATGAATGTGGCACGTGTTCGGGAACAGGTGATGCTCGATCTGGAAATTCAGTCCGCCGGCATACCAGTTCAGGAAATGATTCTTCGGTGCGAAATCGGAAGTGGTCCGCATTTCATGCACTACCCAGTCGTGCGCGATCACGCCTTTCTCGTCGGGAACAGGCTGCTCTGTTCCTTCCACCACATGCGCCATCTGGAAAATGGTGCTCATGATCATTCCCGCCGTGATGTGAAGGATGGCAAAACCGGTAAGTATCTGCCACCACGTGAAAGAAGTGAAGAGCAGCGGGAACCCGAGAATGATAAAAAGATAAGCGAGCTTGCCCGCGATCAGCTTCAGCATTTCCGCTGAGGGATTTCGTTTCTGCTCACGCGTGATGCCCCGCCTGTTGTATGCGATCAGCTGGCTGAAATCGGTGGTGAGCTTCGACAAAGTCATCAGCCCGTAAAAGAAGAACGCATAAATGAGCTGGAAACGGTGAAATTTTTTCCGCGGCGCATGATCGCACAAACGGATCACCGCTTTTGTTTCGATGTCTTCGTCATACCCGTAAATATTGGTGAACGTATGATGCAGGATGTTATGCTGCACTTTCCAGTTGAATATGTTGCTGCCGAGCAGGAACATCGACCAGGAGAACAGCTCGTTCACACTTTTTTTCGCGGAAAAGGAACCGTGCACAGCGTCATGCATCACCGACATGCCTACGCCCGCCTCACCGATTCCCATCAGGAAAACGAGCAGTAATGCGAGCGGCCAGCCCACCGGAACAGTTAAAAGAACAACGAACGGTGCGATATAAGTTCCGAGTAACACAGCCGCCTTTACATACATCCACCCGTTTCCTTTGGTGGAAATTCCTTTTTCCCGGAAATAATCGCCGACGTTTTTCCGGACAGCAGCTGCAAACTGTTTTTCCGTGGGATCTGCGCTTATGAACCTGACGACCTGCATGCTGTTTTACGATCAGAAAAATCCTGTTTCCGGCCAGCAAAGTTTTGACACGGAAGTTTTTTTCGGGATGATCCCGGTCACGGAAACGTGAAGTTTTGGTCAGAAGCCTTGTGGTTTTCGGCTGCGGCGTTCCTGAATGAAACAGGATAATGGAGAAATGCCGGTTTGTGAAAATGTGTTTTTTATAAACGAAAACAGCATTTCAGAAAACGACCTTGTGCGGGGATTACGCGGATTTTCCGGTGGGATGTTACCATAGGTTCTCCGTCCCGCCCAGACCTTCGCGTATTACGTGGAAGTCGCCGG
>DASTSF010000633.1:0-2949 GCA_035760825.1 Bacteroidia bacterium | reverse complement strand
TCACCCGGGCGTCAACCCGTTCGCGCTGGGACGTGCGCTGAAGCAGGATATTTCCAGCCGCAGGGTTGTTTCCGGCGGCAGCACGCTCACCATGCAGGTGATCCGCATCTCGCGGAAAAATCCGCCGCGCAACCTCTGGCAGAAATTCATCGAGATCATCCTCGCCACGCGGATTGAAATTTCCTATTCCAAGAATGAAATCCTCGCGATGTACGTTTCGCACGCACCGTTCGGCAGCAATGTCGTGGGACTCGACGCGGCCTCCTGGCGCTATTTCGGACGAGAACCCGAAAAACTTTCCTGGGCGGAATCCGCTACGCTCGCTGTTCTCCCGAACAGTCCTGCGCTCATCTACCCGGGAAAAAATCAGCTCCGGCTAAAAGAAAAACGCGACCATCTTCTCGACCGCCTGTTCATCGCCGGCATTATCGATAAAAACACGTGCACGCTTTCCAAAATGGAACCGTTACCGGGCGCACCGCATGAGCTGCCCCGCCTCGCTCCCCACCTGCTCGTACGCGCTTCGCAGGAAGGAAACAAGGGACAGGTCGTGCAGACCACCATCGACGGGAACCTGCAGCAGCGCGTCACCGCCATTGTCGACAAGCATTCCAGCATTCTCCGCGGCAACCAGGTGAACAACGCCGCTGCGCTCGTGCTCGACGTGGAAACAGGGAACACGCTGGCGTACGTCGGTAATTCCGCAAAGGAAAGCGACCAGGACAATGGCGAGCAGGTCGACGTCATCACCGCACCAAGGAGCACGGGCAGCATACTCAAACCCTTCCTGTACGCCGGCATGATGAGCGACGGGCTGATCCTTCCCAATACGCTCGTGCCCGATATTCCCACGGATCTTTCCGGCTACAACCCACAGAATTTCAATCTTTCGTACGACGGCGCCGTTCCCGCACGACGTGCGCTGGCACGATCGCTGAACGTCCCGGCCGTGCGTTTGCTCCAGCAATATCACGTCGACCGTTTCCACGAACTGCTGAAAAAGATCGGGCTCACCACCATCACGCGGCCGGCAGACGATTACGGGCTCTCGCTCATTCTCGGCGGCGCAGAAGGAACATTGTGGGACCTCGCCGGTGCGTATGCATCGATGGCGCGCACGCTTACCCGTTACAACAAAACCGGGGCGTACGACAAAACCGATTTCCATCCGCCGTTTTACATGCCGCAGAAAAATGAAACGCACGAGCCGCAGGTGGGAGAGCATTCCTATTTCGATGCGTCAGCGATCTGGTTCACGTTCGATGCGATGACGGAAGTGACGCGTCCCGATGAAGAAGTGAACTGGACGGAATTTTTGTCGTCGAACAAGATCGCGTGGAAAACAGGGACCAGCTTCGGTTTCCGCGACGGGTGGGCGATCGGCGTGACGCCGAAATATGTCGTCGCGGTTTGGGTGGGAAATGCCGACGGCGTGGGGCGGCCCGGTCTCACGGGCATCAACACGGCGGCGCCGGTATTGTTCGACATTTTCAGCATGCTGCGTTCGCCCGAATGGTTCGCGAAGCCGGAGAGCGACATGGCGAAAGTGATGATCTGCAAAGAAAGCGGCTGCCGCGCAACGGACCTTTGCGATAAGGAAGAGCAATGGATTCCGAAAAGCGGTTTGCATTCGCAGGCGTGCCCGTATCATGTGCTCGTGCATCTCGATCACACCGGGAAATTCCAGGTGACCAGCGATTGCGAAGATCCTTCGGACATGCAGCACGTTCCCTGGTTCGTCCTTCCGCCAACCATGGAATATTATTACAAACAGAAAAACCCGGGCTACAAAACGCTGCCGCCTTTCCGCAAAGACTGTGGCGGCCAGCCCACGCATTCCATGGACTTCGTTTACCCGCGCGAAGAAACACAGCTCTACATTCCGACGGAGCTCGATGGCCGGCCCGGAAAAGTTGTTTTTGAAATCGCGCACCGCAAGCCCGGCACCACTGTTTTCTGGCACCTCGACGACCAGTACATGGGATCGACCAAAGGCATTCACCAGTTTGCCATGAACCCCGATCCCGGAGAACACAAAGTGACCTGCGTGGATGAGAACGGGGAAAGCATTTCGATGAAGTTTACGATACTGAATGAAAAGAAAAAATAATTCTGCAGTCCGGTAACTGGCACGCCGCTTTCCTTTGTACGCTATGCGTTTTCGCTTCCTGCAGTTTGAGATAAAAACAACACTCCTTATCCGAAAATATATTTCCCGGCTTTATTTACCGTGATCACCGGCAACGTTTTCGCTGCTTCGAACTTATCATAACCTTCTTTCAGGTTATCCCAGAAGATCCCGGTCTGCGGATCGGGATTGCTTTTTTTCAGCGCATCTGTTTTTTCCTTTGTCATGCGTGCGGGAAAAAGATGAATAGGAATTTCTTCCTGCCCGTCCGCTTTCGCTTCCACCGCCATCACGTACAGCTCCCGGATCTTATCATCCGTAATGGGAATGCAGCCGATCGTCACGCAGTTGCCGTGTATCATGATCGCCCCGCCGGGATCGTGCCTGCAGGCAAAAACCTTGTCGGATGAATTGGGGTAGCTCACGCCGAGCGACAATAAATAATTGCTGTACGGGTTGAACGTGTTCACGTGGTAAAATCCTTCCGGCACCTGCCCGTCGCCCTGGCAGCGCTTGGGACCCGCCTCACCCGAGCTGGCGCAGATCGCGTAGGTCGTGTAAAGCGACCAGGTCGTTGCATTTTTGTTCTTCACCCAGACCTCGATCTGCTTTTCTTCTTTGAACCCGCGGATGAAAAGCTCGAAAGACGAAGTATCGATCTTCATTTCCGAAAGCTTCTTTTTTATGCCCGGCCATTTCAGGTCGTAGGCATTTTTCACGCGCTCTATTTTTTTCTGCGAAGCGCGGAAATTTTCTGCCGGCGGCGGAGCGCCCGCACTGTCACGGGCAAACCAGGCAGCCGTGAAAAGCAGTACCGAAAC
>DASTSF010000632.1:0-5690 GCA_035760825.1 Bacteroidia bacterium | reverse complement strand
CTCGATGCGTTCAACATCGCAACGCTGGAGTCGGACGGGTTCGAAGCCGACGACGTGATCGGAACGCTGGCGAAGAAGGCGGAGAAAAAACATTTCATTACGTACATGATGACGCCCGACAAGGATTACGGGCAGCTCGTTTCACATCACACGTTCATTTACAAACCCGGCTACAAGGGCGGCGCACCGGAAAAACTGGGCAGCGAAGAGATCTGTGCGAAGTACGGCATCAAGCATCCCGAACAGGTGATCGACATCCTCGGGCTCATGGGCGACAGCGTCGACAACATCCCGGGCATCAAGGGCGTGGGTGAAAAAACCGCGCTTTCCCTCATCCACGAATTCGGCAGCATCGACAACCTGCTCAGGAACACCGACAAGCTCAAAGGAAAACTGAAAGAAAAAGTAGAGCAGGGAAAAGAACAGGCGCTGTTCTCGCGCAAGCTGGCAACCATCATCACCGATGCGCCCGTGGAGCTGGACGAGGAGCAGCTGAAGCTGAAGGAAGTGGACCGCGAAAAAGTGAAGCAGCTTTTCAGCGAGCTGGAATTCCGGCGCCTTGCACAAACCGTGCTGGGTGAAGAATTACCCGCCGGTGAAACTGAAAAAGAAGAAGAAAACGGCAACCCGGAAAAAACAGCATCGCGCAAAACAAAGCCGGGGCAGATAGACATATTCGGGAATACGGGCGGGGAACCTTCCGTACCGGAAGCCGGCGAAAACACGAGCTTCAAAACCATTGAGAATGTTACGCATCATTATCATGTCGCGGACACGAAGGAAAAACGGGCGGCGCTGGTCGCTCACCTGGAAAAGCTTTCCTCCTTTTGCTTCGACACGGAAACCACCGGGCTCGACACGATGACGGCTTCGATCGTCGGCATGTCGTTCAGCTGGAAAAAACATGAAGGCTGGTACGTTCCCGTTCCTGCAGAAGAAAAAGAGGCGCAGGAAGTGATGGAAGAATTCCGCGCTGTTTTCGAGAATAAAAAAATTGCAAAGACAGGCCAGAACATCAAGTTCGACATGAACGTGCTGCGCCGGTATAAAATTTCCGTGCAGGGCGAGCTCTTCGACACGATGATCGCACATTACCTGCTTCACCCGGACATGCGTCACAACATGGACCTGCTTTCCGAAACGTACCTCGGCTATTCGCCCGTGAGCATCGAAACGCTGATCGGGAAACGGGGGAAGAACCAGCTGACGATGCGCGATGTCCCGCTGGAAAAAATTTCGGAATATGCCGCGGAAGATGCCGACGTGACGTGGCAGCTGCAGGATGTTTTTGAACCGCAGCTGAAAGAAGCCGGCGCCGAAAAGCTTTTCCGCGATATCGAAATTCCGCTGGTGCCTGTGCTCGCCGACATGGAGAATGAAGGCATCGCCATCGACACCGCCGTGCTGAAAAAATATTCCGCCGAGCTGGAAAACGAGATCGTCGATGTCGACAAAGAGATCCAGCAGCTCGCCGGAACGCCGTTCAACATTTCCTCGCCGAAGCAGGTGGGCGATATCCTTTTCGAAGTGCTGAAGATCGGCGGGAAACCGAAGAAAACAAAAACAGGACAATACGCCACGGGCGAGGACGTGCTGCAGAAACTCGTGCACGAGCACCCGATCGTGGAAAAGATACTCACCTACCGCGAGCTGGTGAAGCTGAAGAATACATACGTCGACACGCTGCCGGAAATGGTGAACCCGGCAACCGGCAGAATTCACACGACATTCAACCAGGTCGTAGCGGCCACCGGGCGGCTGAGCTCCGACAATCCCAACCTGCAGAACATCCCGATACGAACGGCGCGGGGAAGAGAGATACGCAAAGCTTTCATCCCGCGCGACCATCACCACGTGCTGCTCAGCGCGGATTACTCGCAGATCGAACTGCGCATCGTTGCGTCCATCAGCGGCGATCCGAACATGTGCAAAGCATTCAGGGATGGTGTCGACATTCACACGGCAACCGCCGCACGCGTATACGGCGTGGATGAAAAAGAGGTGACGAAAGAAATGCGCTACAAAGCGAAGAGCGTGAACTTCGGCATTATATACGGGCAGGGCGCATTCGGGCTTGCCGAGAACCTGGGCATTCCGCGCGCGGAGGCGAAAGAGATCATCGACAACTACAAGAAAGAATTTCCCGGCATCCAGAAATACATGGACAACATGATCAATTTCGCACGCGAGCATGGCTACGTGCAGACGATCTGCGGGCGCCGGCGTTACCTGCGCGACATCAATTCCGCGAACGCGGTGGTGCGCGGTTTTTCCGAACGAAACGCCATCAACGCACCGATCCAGGGTTCCGCCGCAGACATGATCAAGCTGGCCATGATACACGTGCACCGCGAGCTGGAAAAACACCGTTTCCGCACAAAGCTGCTGCTGCAGGTGCACGATGAACTTGTGTTCGATGTTCCCAAGGAAGAAGTGAACGATGTGAAACCTGTTGTTGAAACCTGTATGAAAAAAGCGCTCGAGCTCGACGTTCCCGTTGAGGTGGGAATCGGCACGGGAAACAACTGGCTCGACGCACACTGATCGCGCTGAAAATGTTCAGAAATATATTCCTGCGCGTGAATCATTTGTTGCCTTTTCCCGTTTCATAGAAGTATATTTGAGACTTCATTATGAAAAGAATTTCTGCTTTTGTCAGCGTCCCTGTTATTTCGTTTGCACTGATCGCCTGCTCGGGCAGCAACTCACCGGGAGGAGCGAACGATAACGGAAATGATTCGTCTTCCATCGAAGTGAACCAGGATGTTGTTTCAGCGGAAAATGTGTTCGTCTATGTTCCGTCGCCGATCGAAACGGCAGGACTGCTGAAAGAAGCCGGCGCGAAATACAACAAGGATTTCCTCAATCTTCCGCAGAACGCTTCGAAATATTCCACCACCGCTTCGCTTGCGCTTAATCTCGGCGTTTACGGCGCTGACCTTGCGTTCGCGGGAATTTTCGACCAGCACGCGGAAACAATGGTCTATCTCGACTGCACGGGAAAGCTGGCCGACGGGCTGCACGTTTCCACGGCATTCAGCACCGACCGCAAGAACCGCCTCGAGGCAAACATGAACAACCGCGACAGCGTGCTCAGCATTATCACGGATTCGTACTGGGACTGTGATGCGCTGCTGCATGAAAACAAGGAAGAATACGCTTCCTCGCTGATGGTCGCCGGCGGCTGGGTGGAAGGATTATACCTCGCCTGCAAAGTGGCGGAGCAGACAAACAGCAATGATATCCGCGTCCGCATCGTTGAACAACGGTATTCGCTGGATAAACTGCTTGTATTGCTCGGCAGGGAAAAAAACGAGGATGTAAAATCCGTTACCGGCCAGCTCCGCGAACTCAAAGTTCTCTTCGACGCATTACCGAAAAATCCCGATCAGCCGACTGTAGTTTCTACAGATGATAAATCCGGAATGACAACGCTCGGAACAGATCCCGCTCCTCCCCCGGTAAGTCTTAACGCACTGGAATTCAAGAATATCCTCGAACGTGTGACAGTTATCCGCGACAGCATCATCACCCGGAACTGAAACCTTACATCGCTTTTCCCGTTTAACTTTTTTGGCACGCTTTATGAATCCGTGTCGGAGGATACTATGCGAATGAAACTACGGGCAACATTACTGGCTTCTCTTTTCACGCTTGCAGTAGCGAGTGATACAGTGGCGCAATGCAACAAAACGTGGGTGCGAAAAAAATGTGTGCCGAAGATCGCTCCTTTCATTCACAACGGGCAGATGAATTCGACGTTGCTGAAAGAAGGCGGGAAAATGGAAACGGTGCTTACGTTTTATTCCGGGCAGGATTACAGGATACTGGTATGCGCCGAAGAAACGCTTGAAAATGTTTCCTTCACCGTGAGTGACATGACGGGGAAGATCGTTTTCGACAGCAAGCAGCACAACAACACGGATGTGTGGGATTTCAAAGTGAAAACGACAATGGATCTTAAGGTCGATGTGGACGCCGGCACGAATGAAGGCGGAGACGGAAATGCGACAGGATGTGTTTCGATCCTCGTTGGGTTCAAGACGAAATAAAAAGACTCTTTCATAAAAAAGGCGTCACGTAAATGTGACGCCTTTTCTTTTTCCTGTTGTCCTGTCATCAGTCGACGATCATGCGCTGGGTAACGCTTCTTCCGGAAACGGTTACCATGCGAACAAGATATACGCCGGGAGAAAGCGTTCCGCTTGTGTTCAGCGGGAACTGGTGGTCACCTGCATCGAGGTCGCCGGAATAAACCGTCATCACTTCACGGCCGGTCATGTCATAGATGCTGAGATCGACTTTTTCCTTGTCCTGGAGGCTGAAAGAGATCAGCGTATTGTCATTGACCGGGTTCGGGAACACGTCAAAATTCTGGATCGCCGCATCAGGCGTGCTCACCGCCGACGGACCTGTAAGATTGATATCGTCGAGGTAAATATTGTTTCCGCCGTCGCTGGTGAACTCGAACTTGATGCGAACATTCGTCTGCGTGGCGAGGTTGGAAAGATTCAGCGTTTCCTGTCTCCACTGCGAAGAGTTCGGCATGAAGTTGCTGGTGGTAGCGGTAGCCGTGGAAAGCGTGGCGCCGATCTTCACGTAACGCTGCGTCCAGCTGGCGCCGCAATTGGTGGAGACGAGCACGCGGAGTTTGTCCGCGCTGGTGGAAGTACGCTGCGCATAAGCGATGCGGAATGTCATCGTGGTGGAACCGATGGCCGAAAAATCGATGGAAGGACTGATCAGCTCATCCACCTGTCCGCCCATGGAAGAGGTGTTCGCCAGTCTCGCCGATCCTGTTCCCGTGTATGCAGCTGCCGTGGAACGGGCCCAGCCGTTGCCTTCCGGGTTGTTGACGATCCAGTCACTGGTGAATGTCGTTGCGCTTTCAAATCCTTCGTAATACTGCCAGGAATTATACTGCGCGGTATTCGCCGAAACGATAACGATGCCGTTTTTCGTTGTAGTGGACGAACCGGACGAGTTGGAAGCCGTGAGCGTTACGTTATACGTTCCCGGTGTATTGTACTGGATGACCGGGATCGAATCCGTGCTCGTGGCGGGTGTTCCTCCGGGGAAAGACCAGTTCCAGCTGGTCGGGTGCCCGTTCCAGGACGCGTCGGTAAACGTGACCGAAGATCCTGCGCACACCATCGTGATGTTATTGGGAACAAAATCCGCGTTAGGCTTGCAGACCGTTGGCGGGTTGTTGCTCACTCCGGTTGCCACGAGATTCGACGCTGTCCAGAGGGAGCTTCGCTGCGCGGTAGCGCTGGTAAGTGCGCTGCGCATGCGCGTAACCTGTCCTGCGGTGAACATGCAGGAGCAGTAGGAATATTCCATGTAGTTCTGCACGTTCTCGTGTGTGCCGGGAACGCAGATGTCATCGTTCGCAAGATTGCAGCAGAATCCCCAGCCTTTGGTATGCGGGGTATCGTTTACACCGTCATCGCCGCAGGTGCCGGTGGCTCCGCAGTCGGTGCTCGGGGTGTTGGTGTTTCCCCATACGTGCTTAAGATTCAGGAAGTGGCCGATCTCGTGCGTGAGCGAACGTGAATGGCTCGCCGTGCTCGAACCGATGCTGCCGATGTAGCTTGAAAGGATGAGAATGCCGTCTGTCGTGGAAGAAGGCGCCGTGCCGGGCAGGTATGCATAACCGGCCACGCCTGCGGTACCGATCGTTTTCACGA
>DASTSF010000631.1:0-3744 GCA_035760825.1 Bacteroidia bacterium | reverse complement strand
TATCTCCTGCTGAAGCGCCGCCTGCATTCGTGGGCGATCCTTTCCACGTTCGCCGCGATCCTTTACCTCTGCGCCAGCTGGTGGGCGTACCGGTTCGACTGCGCATTCGGCTACCGCAGCTTCGTGGAATATTACCCGCTTTTCATCATTCCTGTTGCCGCGCTGATTGAAAAGCTGCTGAAGCCGGGTTCGGCCTGGTGGAAGCCAACCCTCTTTTTCCTGCTGGCCACCTTTTTCATTTACGTGAACATGCGCCTCTGCCTCGGTCCCGCGCAATTAACGTGGTGCTCGAAAGAATACTTCTGGCCGGATTACTGGAAGATGATGCAGACGATCTACACGTTCTGAAAAAGCAGCGTGTTTTCCTGTCCTATCTTTGTCCTGCATGAGCACGGAAGAACAGCTCCGACAGAACATAAAAGCGCTGCCCGATTCCCCCGGCGTTTACCAGTATTTTGATGCTGAAGGAAAGCTGCTGTATGTCGGGAAAGCGAAGAACCTGAAGAAGCGGGTTGCTTCCTATTTTACGAAAGAGCACGACAACGCGAAGACGGCCATTCTCGTGCGCAGGATCGCCGACATCCGCTATATCGTTGTCGATTCCGAGCTGGATGCGCTGCTGCTGGAAAATTCGCTGATCAAGAAACACCAGCCGCGTTACAACGTGATGCTGAAGGACGACAAAACGTACCCGTGGATCTGCATCACGAAAGAACGTTTCCCGCGCGTCTTCCACACGCGCAAGCTCGTTCGTGACGGCTCGGAATATTTCGGTCCGTACGCCAGCGTGAAGGTGATGTACACCATGCTCGACCTGGTGAAGAAAATGTACCCGCTGCGCAACTGCCGCCTCGTGCTGAGCGAAAAGAACATTGCGGAGAAAAAGTTCCGCGTGTGCCTCGAATTCCACATCGGGAATTGCCTGGGTCCGTGCGAAGGGCTGCAGAGCGAGGAAGACTACAACAACAGCATCGCGCATATCCGCAGCATCCTGAAAGGGAACATCAGTGCGGTGATCCGCCAGCTGAAAGAGCTTTTGCAGGATGCCGTGGCGAAGCTGGAATTCGAACGTGCGCACGACCTGAAAGAGAACATCGACGCGCTGGAAACCTACCGGGGAAAATCGACCGTCGTTCCGTCGAACATCACGAACGTGGATGTGTTCACGATACAGTCGGATGAAAAAGCGGCGTATGTGAATTTTTTCAAAGTGATCGACGGTGCGATCGTGCAGGGACATACGATCGAGATGAAGAAGAAGATCGAAGAATCGGATGAAGAGCTGCTGCAGCTGGCGATCGTGGAGCTGCGCGAAAGGTTCAGCAGCAACGCGCCGGAAGTGGTGGTTCCTTTTCCCGTTTCGCTGGAAATTCCGGGCGTTGAGTTCCATGTTCCGCAGCGCGGCGACAAGCGCAAGCTCATCGAGCTTTCCGAACGCAACGTCGAATATTTCCGCAAGGAGCAGGAAAAACGGGAAAGCCTCACCGATCCCGAACGGCATACGAAACGCATCCTGGCGACGATGATGAAAGATCTTCGCCTGAAGGAAGAGCCCCGCCTGATCGAGTGCTTCGACAATTCCAATTTCCAGGGCGATTTCGCGGTTTCGGCGATGACGGTTTTCCGCGATGCACGCCCGAGCAAAAAAGAATACCGGCATTTCAACGTGAAAACCGTAGAAGGCCCTGACGATTTCGCGACGATGGAAGAAGTCATTTTCCGCCGCTACAAGCGCGTGCAGGAAGAAAATCTCGATATGCCGCAGCTCATCGTGATCGACGGGGGGAAAGGACAGCTGCATGCGGCGATGAATTCGCTGGAGAAGCTCGGGCTGCGCGGGAAAGTGGCCGTGATCGGCATTGCGAAGCGTCTTGAAGAAATTTATTATCCCGGCGACCCGGTCCCGCTGTATCTCGACAAAAAATCGGAAACGCTGCGCATCATCCAGCACATCCGCGACGAAGCGCACCGTTTCGGGATCACGCATCACCGCAAGAAACGGAGCAAGGGAACCATCAAAACCGGGCTGACGGAAATAAAAGGCATCAGCGATGCAACGGCGAAAAAATTATTGTCGGAATTCAAATCCGTGAAACAGCTGAAGGAAAAATCGGAAGAGGAGATTGCGGCCGTCATCGGGAAAGCGAAAGGAAAGCTGGTGTGGGAATATTTCAGGGCGGAGACCGGGAAACCCGGTGCCGGGTAAGTTCAATGTTCCGGGTTTAAGATCCAGTATTCAAGCATTTGCTGAACAGCAGGCACCCGGTTAGCCCCGGCTGAAGCGATACCCCGCAGCACACCGGGCTTCGATTTGCGCGCGGCCTGACGGTGCGCTGCGGAGTACAAGCGGAAGACGGGAACACAGGAACAGAAATGCACTGCCGCTGCGCTTCCCTGCTGCAACCTCCGTGTTCCGTTCTCCATTCCCCAACTGGGAACTATCCTCTATCTTTGCCGCACTTTACCAGACCAATGAATCCAGAACTTTCAGAACAGGAAAATGTACGCCGGCAGAAGCTGGCCGAGCTGCGCAGCCTGGGTATCGATCCGTATCCCGCGGAAGAATTCAAAGTGAACGTCACGGCAGCCGACATTCACGAAAACTATGAGCGCGACAAGACGAATTACAAGGACGTGAGCATAGCGGGACGGCTTATGGGCATGCGCATTATCGGCAAAGCTTCATTTGCGGAGCTGCAGGATGCCACAGGGCGGATACAGCTATACGTGAACCGCGACGAGATCTGCCCGGGCGAGGACAAGACGCTGTACAACACTGTGTTCAAAAAGCTGCTGGACATCGGCGACATCATCGGCATTTCCGGCTACGTGTTTACCACGCAGGTGGGAGAGATTTCCATTCACGTCACATCGCTCAAACTGCTCAGCAAATCGCTCAAGCCGCTGCCCATTGTGAAAGTGGATGCAGAAGGTACAGCGCACGACGAAGTTTCCGACATGGAATTCCGTTACCGCCAGCGCTACGCCGATCTCGTGATCAATCCTTCCATCAAGGAAACGTTTCTCAAGCGCACGAAAATGATCAACACGATGCGCGAGTTCCTGAACGACAAAGGACTTCTCGAAGTGGACACGCCGGTGCTGCAGGCCATTCCCGGCGGCGCAGCAGCGCGCCCGTTCATCACGCACCACAACGCGCTTGATGTTCCGTTCTACCTGCGCATCGCCAATGAACTTTACCTGAAGCGCCTCATCGTGGGCGGCTTCGACGGTGTGTACGAATTCTCGCGCAACTTCCGCAACGAAGGAATGGACCGTACGCACAACCCCGAATTCACGATCCTCGAATTCTATGTGGCGTTCCGCGATTACAACTGGATGATGCGCACGTGCGAGGAAATGCTCGAGAAAGTGGCGGTCGCACTGCACGGCACAACGGAAGTTCCTGTCGGCGAAAATAAGATCAACTTCAACGCACCGTTCCGCCGCATCACCCTGTACGATGCGATCAAAGAATACGCGGGCGTGGACGTGAGCAGCATGGACGAAGCGCAGCTGCGCGACACCTGCCGTCATCTCGGCGTGGAAGTGGACAAATCCATGGGACGCGGAAAGCTGATCGACAAAATTTTCGGCGACAAATGCGAAGGCCATTACATCCAGCCGACGTTCATCACGGATTATCCCGTGGAAATGTCGCCGCTTACGAAGAAGCACCGCAGCAAAGAAGGTCTCGTGGAGCGTTTCGAGCTGATGGTAAACGGTAAAGAGATTGCCAACGCC
>DASTSF010000630.1:0-3046 GCA_035760825.1 Bacteroidia bacterium | reverse complement strand
CGGGTGCCGCGACAAAAAATCAGAAAGCGTTTCTTCCAGCGCGCGGTTCCCGCCATGCCCGTTCACGATCATGATGCGGCGGAAACCATGGTGCGCAAGGCTGCCGAGTATTTCCGCCACCACTCTTGTCAGCGTTTCCGTTTTCAGTGTCACGGTTCCCGGGTAGGCCATGAAGCCGGGTGTGATGCCGTAAGGTAATACGGGGAAAACCGGGACGCCTTCTTCTTCCGCAGCATCCTGTGCGATCTTTTCGGCGAGAACCGTGTCGGTCGAAAGACTGAGGAACGCGTGTTGTTCCGTCGACCCGATCGGGAGAATACAACGGTCGTCGCGGCGGAGGTAGTCTTCCACCTGCTTCCAGTTCTGTGCAGAAATAGGGCTCATGGTAAATTTTTGAAGTGAAAATAACGGAAATAACGGGCTGCGCGGAACATTCGTAATTTTCCGCCTTCCCGGGAAACATTTCCCGGCAAAAACAACGGGTATGAAAAAATATTTTTTTCTGAAACTTAATCCGCCGAGATCGTCTTTCATGACAGATATGAATGAGGAGGAACGCAGCATCATGCAGCATCATGTCGACTACTGGAAACCGCATGTCGCAGCGGGAACGATGATGGTCATGGGACCGGTGATGGACCCGAAGGGCGGGTTCGGTGTCGGTATTGTCTGTGTCAGCGACGAAAGCGAGTTGGACGAGCTCGTGGGGAACGATCCGGCGAACGGGCTGAACAGCTATGAAATTCACCCGATGCGCGTGGTGTCAAAATTTATTTCTGCGTGAACAGGGACGGGAAGAAGAACGTGCCTGCGCCGGATGTTCGCGGAATGTTCGCGGGTTTTTTTACGGACGGGAACGGAAAATACGCCGACTCTTTTCCGGAGCAGGTGCTGGAAAAGATCCGCGAAGAAAAGCTGTTCAAATGTTTTCTCCCGGAAAGCCTTGGCGGACTCGCGCTGGGTCTCCGCGAAATGCTGAAGATCATCGAAGACAGCTCATACCTCAACGGGAGCTTCGGATGGCTGGTGCAGATCGGGAACGGTGGAAATTATTTCGCGGCCTGCTTCGATGAGCGCGTTTCACAGGAACTTTTTTCACCCGCCAGTGCGGTGCTTGCCGGCAGCGGCGCTCCTTCCGGAAAAGCGATCCCGGTCGACGGTGGTTACCGCGTTTCCGGTGAATGGAAATATTGCAGCGGCGCAGCCTACGCGACGTTCTTCACCATGAACTGCATCGTCGAAGGCAGCGGCGAAATGATCTCCTGCGCAACGATGCGCGAAAATGTCGAAGTCATCAGTGACTGGAAAACATTCGGCCTGAAAAACACGTCAACGGATTCCATGCGCGTGAAGGATGTTTTCGTTCCGCGGGAATTCGTGTTCAGCTACATGGAGCACAAAAGCTACCACGACGTGCCGATCTTCCGCCTCCCGTTTCTTGCGTATGCGCAGCTGTTTTTCATGCCTGTCGTTTTCGGGATTTTTCAGCGTTACGCGGAAGAGTCGCTGGCCTACAGCAGCGCGCAGGAAAAATTCTGGACGCGATCGCATCCCGGCAGGACGGAATACATTGCGAAAAAATGCAGGTCATTTCTCCGCGATCTCGCTTCATTCCGTTCGCGTCTCTTTGAGCTGGCTGAAAAAATTGAAAGTTCTTCCGGCGTTCAGCAGGAGGAATTCTGCGCTGCGCTCGACCGTGAATCACGCACGCACAACCGCGCGCTGGTGCAATATGCGCACGAACTTTTTCCGTTGCTCGGCATGCAGGCGCTTTACCTGGATCACCCGCTCAATATTTTTTACACCGACCTGCTTTGCGCGTCGCAGCATAAATTGCTGAACAGCTATTCCACTGAAACCGCAGAATAAATACGCAACTGATCGCGGCTTGAATCTTTGAAAAAGAATGCACGAAAGACTGATGGCGGCTTACTCCTCAGCTTTTGGTTTCAGAAGCTTTTCTTTTTTTCAGTCCCCAGCGCACCAGGTACCAGGTCAGTCCGCCGAAAACCCAGAACGGCCACAGTGTAACGAGAATAATAAGGATGATCTTCAGTCCGCGCCAGCCGGAAACGAACGCATGTCCCAGCTTGGTTCCAAGTCCCGGCTCGTACGACTCATAGCTTTTTTCATTGGCGACAAGTTCCTGCCGGATGCTTTCCTTCTGGTAAATGCTCATCGTTACGGTGCTGTAATTGACCTGGTCGGCCATGCGCAGGTTCTGGATCAGCGCATTATCTGACGCGGCCTGGTTGTTCAGCAGGCTTTCTTCCGCATCCTGTACGCTGGCGAGCTTCGCCGGTTTCGTGTCGATGTCGGCTGAAAAACGCTTGCTGAACTTCGCATTGCGTTCCTGCTCGAGGCGGTTCGCCAGCAGGTCGAGCGTGATATCGTTGACATTGATGGTGCGGTGATCGAAGAAATCCACGAAGGGAACCATCGCTTTCAGGAACGTGTCGAGGTTCGTGGCGGGAATGCGCAGCGTCATGCTGTTGTTCACCACAAAGCGCGTAGTCACGAGCGAGCTGTCTTCGCTGATGCGGGTTGTCCGTTCGTCGTAAACGGAACTTTCCAGCTGTGTGTTCGCCACCCATCCGCCGAAATGCCGCACAATATCTTCGATGCGATACGTCGCGGCGGCTGTATTTTTTACGCGGAATTTCAGGTCGGCCGTTCGCACGAAGCTGTGCGTGCTGTCGAGCTTCGACAGCGAAGCGGCGGAAGAAGCGAAGATCTTCCGGAACGCAAAATTCTCCTCATCAGCCGCCATGGATTTATCGGTGGATTCGTTCTGATTCCCGCCCGTAACACCGGAAGAGCCGCTGTATTCCTGGGTCTGCTGCGGGGCGTAACGATTAGTTGAAACGGTGGAATCCATTGCCGCAGAATTGCTGTAGGATTTATCCGGGGCGTTCTCGTCGTAGGATTTTCGTTTGGCTTCGTCGGAAGCGCAGGAATAAATGATCAGCGACAGCGACAGCGCCGTCAGCAGGAAGGGATGATGGGTTTTCATGTCTGGCGTTTTTTTAATGGACGGAAGAGCGGG
>DASTSF010000629.1:0-2829 GCA_035760825.1 Bacteroidia bacterium | reverse complement strand
TGCAAAGCCGGTGTTTCCGCGTTTTCCATGGATGCGATCCCCCGTATTTCACGGGCGCAGAAGATGGATGCGCTTTCCTCGCAGGCGAACCTCGCCGGTTATAAATCCGTGCTCATGGCGGCCGACACGATCGGGAAAATTCTCCCGATGATGACCACCGCGGCCGGAACGATACGTCCTTCCAGGATCGTGATCTTCGGAGCCGGTGTGGCCGGTCTGCAGGCGATCGCCACGGCGAAACGTCTCGGCGGTGTGGTGGAAGTTTCCGACATCCGTCCCGAAACGAAAGAGCAGGTGGAATCGCTCGGCGGAAAATTCATCGAGGTAAAAGGCGACGATTCCGTGAAGATGGAAGGCGGCTATGTAAAAGGCGTTTCGGAAGAATTCCTGAAAAAACAGCAGGAGCTTGTTTCGAAGCATGTGAAAGACGCGGACATCGTCATTACCACCGCGCTCATTCCCGGCAGGAAAGCACCGTTGCTCGTCACGGAAGAAATGGTGAAGAGCATGCGTTTCGGTTCTGTGATCGTCGACATGGCGGTGGAGCAGGGCGGAAATGTCGTCGGCAGCGAGCTGAACCAGACCGTGGTAAAACACGGTGTCACCATCATCGGCGAAAGCAATATTCCTTCGCTTCTCCCGATGAACGCGAGCGATCTGTACGCGAAAAACATCGCCACGTTCCTGTATCACCTGGCCGACAAGGACAAGTTCAAATGGGAAATGGACGAGGAGATCACGAAAGGATCGCTCATCGTTCATGACGGCGTTGCCGTACATCCTTCGGTGGCAAAAGCCGTGAACGCATAAACTTTCAAACTTTTCAACTTCCCAACTCAATACAGAATGGATACTATCAGAGACATTTTCACTTTCTTCAACGAGCACAAGGATATTTTCTATTTCGTTGTGCTTTCCATCTTCGTCGGCGTTGAAGTGATCGGCGGCGTACCGACCGTTCTTCACACCCCACTGATGTCGGGCGCCAACGCGATCCACGGTGTCGTCATCGTCGGCGCCATTCACGTCATGCTCAACGTCGATCCCACGAATTACGTAGCACTTTCGCTCGGCTTCCTCGCTGTCCTGCTCGGAACGCTGAACGTGGTCGGCGGATTCGTCGTAACGGACCGCATGCTTGAAATGTTCAAGAAGAAAAAATAACGACCCAAGCTCCCAAAAATAAAATTCCAAATTCCAAAATTGTTTATGCGACATAATCTCCTCGAAGCCTGTTATCTCATCGGATCGGTGACGTTCATCATCGGGATGAAGCTGATGGGCAACGCAAAAACGGCGCGCCGCGGAAACCTCATCGGTGCGTTCGGCATGACCATCGCCATTCTCGGCACGGTTCTTCTTCACGAAGGCGAAGTGGCGGGAATGATCTACGGACTTATCGCGGGCGCAGTGGCGCTCGGAACCGTTATCGGGTGGATGACGGCGAAGAAAGTCCAGATGACGAAAATGCCCGAGCTCGTTTCCATGTTCAACGGGATGGGCGGCGCCTGCGCTGCGCTCATCGGGCTGATGGAGTACGAGCACAATATCGGCCAGACCGGTGCGCTTATCGCCATTGTGGCAGGAACCGTGATCGGCAGCATTTCCTTCTCCGGTTCCATTATCGCGTTCCTCAAGCTGAACGGAACGATGAACAAGCCGATCCGCCTGCCTGCGTACAACGTCATCAACACGATCGTAATGATCGGCGTTTTCGCTTTCGCTGGATGGATGGTGTACGCCTCTCCCGAAGGACACACGATGCTGTATGCGCTCTTCGGCTGCGCGATCGTTTACGGAATTCTGTTCACGGTTCCGATCGGCGGCGCGGATATGCCGGTGGTTATTTCACTGCTTAACTCGTTCACCGGACTTGCCGCAGCTTTCGGTGGTTTCCTGTATGGAAACTACGTCATGCTCACCGGCGGTATCCTTGTCGGATCTGCAGGTACGCTGCTCACACTCGAAATGTGCAAGGCGATGAACCGCCCGCTTAGCAACGTGATCTTCGGCGCATTCGGCGGCGGCGGCGGTGCTGCCGCAGCCGGCGACCAGACGAAAGGTTCCATCAAGGACATTTCCGTCAGCGACCTTGCGATCCTGATGAACTATTCAAAGAAAGTCGTTATCGTTCCCGGTTATGGTCTTGCCGTTGCGCAGGCGCAGCACGTCATCCACGAGCTTGAAATGCTCCTCGAAGAACGCGGCGTGGAAGTAAAATATGCCATTCACCCTGTGGCGGGACGTATGCCCGGTCACATGAACGTGCTTCTCGCGGAATCGAACGTGGCGTATGAGAAGCTGGTGGAAATGGACGACATCAATCCTGAATTCGAGCAGACGGATGTGGTGCTTATCGTCGGTGCAAACGACGTCGTTAACCCCGCTGCGAAGACGGATCCTTCTTCACCGATCTACGGCATGCCCATCCTCGAAGTGGATAAAGCAAAGAACATCATCGTCAACAAGCGTTCCATGAACGCGGGTTACGCGGGCATCGACAACCTGCTTTTCTACAACCCGAAATGCTCCATGTTCTTCGGCGACGCTAAAAAAGCGCTGACCGAGCTGGTGGCCGAGCTGAAGACGCTCGATTAATTTTTATACCTCAAAGATGTTGAGCGCCCGCCGGAAACGGCGGGCGTTTTTTTGCATGGTATATGTTATATATTTATATACTATCATTTTTAAAAAATAATCCCATGAAATTTGTTTATGCTTTAATCTTCATTGTTATTTATGCCGCCTATCTATGGCTCAGTGTCAGGATGAGCAACAATCTCGTGGCGAAACTGGCAAAAAGGAAAAGCCGTTTGATAGGTATCTTAT
>DASTSF010000628.1:0-2990 GCA_035760825.1 Bacteroidia bacterium | reverse complement strand
GGCTTTGAAGAGCAGGAAAACGGAACGTATCTCCTCGTCCATAAAAAAGGAACCAGCGAAGTGCTCGTCGATACCGGCGGCGCGATGTTCATGAAGATCCGCTTCCTGACGGAAAAAGATTCCGTCTTCGTCGACGTGAATGCGGCTTCGCAGACGCCTTCTTATCCCATGCGTATCGACAAGCCGGCCTTCAAAGGCGATTTCCTCGATATGCTGGCAAAGCTTCATCCCGGCGACAGCGCGACGTTTTACGTACGCCTGGATTCGCTGAAAAAGCATTACCCCAGCGAATTCAAGTTTGAGCCGAAGTTCGATACGATGAAATACCTCGGCTTCAATGTCGTGGTCGACAGCATCTATTCCCGCAGCAAGGTGGAGGATTTCCGCAAAAAAGCGGAGGCGGAGCAGGACAAGCAGATGGAGGAAATGCGCAAGGTGCAGGCCGTGATGACGCCGATCCAGCAGAAAGCGAAAGAAATGGAACCCGAGCTGAAGAAAAAGGATGCGCAGCTGCTGAAACCTTATCTCGCGCAGAACAAGATCACCGTCAAGCCCGATGCGGACGGTATTTATTACCAGGAAACGGATCCCGGGGACGGAACACCGCTGATGCCGGGCATGTATGTCGGTATGAAATACACGGGCAAATACCTCGACGGAACGATCTTTGATGCCAATACGCTTGTCGACGGGCAGGAACCGTATTATTTCCACCTCGGCCAGGATCCCATGATCCCCGGTTTCACGAACTGCATCATGAAAATGAAGAACCACGGGAAAGCCATTTTCATCCTTCCCCCGAAAATGGGCTACAACGACGGACTTACCCGCGTGTTCGAGGTCGAGATCACCGATGCGAAAAAACAGTAAGCATTCATGAAAAAAATAATTTCTTTTTCCGTTCTCATTTGCCTCGCCCTTTGTTCCGCTGCATTTGTTTTCGCGAAAGGCGGCGGAAAAGGAAAAGATAAGAAGCCGTCCGACGGCGTCGTCCGCAAATACAAGTCGAAGCCGGTGAAGAAACCGGTAGCGGTCACCCTCGACAGCGGCGTGCAATACACCATCACTTCGAAAGGCGACGGTCCGCAGATCAAAAAAGGCGACCGCGTGAAAGTGCTGTATGTCGGCAAGCTGACGAATGACACGGTTTTCGACGCGTCCTACCTGCACAACAACGTTCCGCTTCCTTTTCACGTGGGCATGCATGAAGTGATCCCCGGATGGGATTCCGCGCTCGTGCACCTGCATGGCGGCGACAAAGCGACCGTGCGCATTCCGCCATCGATGGGCTACGGAAGCATGCAGCGCGGAAAGATTCCGCCGAACAGCACGATTATTTTCGAGGTGGAGATCATCGAGATCTGCGTGAAGCCCACACCGTGGGACGCGAAAGGAAAAGACACGATCACCACGCCGAGCGGACTGAAAATGGTGATGTACGAATCGCATCCGGATTCCATCATGCCGAAGAACGGGAACAAAGTGACGGTTCACTACAGCGGCTTTCTTGCGAACGATTCCATGTTCGATTCATCCGTTGAGCGTGAGCAGCCGTATACGTTCGTGCTCGGCCGCGACCGCGTGATCAAAGGCTGGTACGAAGGCATTACGCTCATGCACAAAGGAGAGAAGGCGAAGCTGATCATCCCGTACCAGCTCGGTTACGGCGAATCGGGAATTCCGCCTGTCATTCCGCCGAAAGCCACGCTCATCTTCGACGTGCAGCTCCTGGATGTAAAATAAGCCCAACGACCCGCCTGCTGCGGGTCTTTTTTATGGAAACCCGCCTCTATTTCGTTGCGCTTGTTCCGGATCCAGTCGTTGAACAGCAGGTTCATGCCTTCAAGGCGGATCTTTCGGACCGTTTCGGCACAAAAGCCGCGATGAAATCACCGGCGCACATCACGCTTTTCTCTCCTTTCCGTTTCAGCGGGAACGAGCAGGCGCTTTTTGCGGCTCTGCAGGAGGCGGCGAACGGGATGAGCGCATTTCCCGTGAAGCTCGAGAATTTCGATTCTTTCCCCCCGCGCGTGATCTTCGTCGATGTGCATGAAAATGAATTGCTGATGAAGCTGCAGCGGAAGGTCAAAACGGTTTTTCTCGGCGCAGTGAAAGAAACCAAAGCGGCAAAAGATGATTTTCATCCGCACATGACCATCGGTAACCGCGACTGGAGCGACGGCGCGTTCGATGATGCCTGGAACGAATACCGCGCAAAAAAATTCTCCGCTTCTTTTACTGCCAACAGGATCACGCTGCTTCGTCTCGACGGCGCAAAATGGAATGTCATAAGCGAAGCGCCGCTGACCGCATAAAAGAAAACGATCCCGGCGTTGAACATTAATCCGTAAACAGCGAACTTCGTTCCGTGAACCCGGTGATGCAAAGCAAGGTGAAGATCATGCGGCTGATGCTGGTATTCAGCACGCTGCTCCTCTGCCTGAAATTTTTCTCCTGGTGGCTGACGAAATCGAATGCCATCCTGACGGACGCGCTGGAAAGCATCGTCAATGTCGTGGCCGGTGCATTCGCTTTGTTCAGCATCAGCTACGCAGCGAAACCGCGCGACAAAGAACATCCGTACGGGCACGGAAAGATCGAGTTCGTCTCGGCCGGCTTTGAAGGCGCGCTTATTTTTTTTGCGGGCGGCGTGATCATCTACGAAGCGATCAAAGGATTCATTTTTCCGCACGCGATCGCGAAGGCCGACATCGGCGCGTTCCTTTCCGCGGCTTCCGGCCTGTGCAATTTCGGGATGGGTTACTTCCTCGTAAAACGGGGGAAGAAGCAGCATTCCGCGCTCATGGAAGCGAGCGGGAAGCATCTTATTTCGGATACGGTTTCCAGCATCGGTCTTGTGGTCGGTCTTTACCTTATCTACGTCACCGGGCTGAGCTGGATCGATAACGCACTTGCGGTCACGTTCGGATCGTACATCATTTACACGGGTTTCCGCATCGTCCGTGAATCGCTCGGCAATCTTCTCGACG
>DASTSF010000627.1:0-4446 GCA_035760825.1 Bacteroidia bacterium | reverse complement strand
ACTTTCCGCGCGGATGATCAGAGAATATCCGCAAGATATCTTTCACGCAGCACACGCTCGTGATGCTGGTGATGCCCGGCAATAATGTAAAGAAGCGCACGCGGTGTCACCGTGTTATGATTGGCAATGCCGCGGTTATCGAGAACATCGGCGCTCATCGATTTGAAAAGCGCGATCGTCGCTTCACGGATGAAACCAAACTCGTGGCCGAGATCGTACAACGACCGCTTGTCGAACATTCCCGCTTTTGCGTAATCATTTTCCTCAAAGCCCGGAAGCTCTTTCTTCTCTCCTCTTGCGAAGCAAAGCGCGCGGTAGCTCATCACGCGTTCCGTATCATTGATATGGCCGATCACCTCTTTCACGCTCCATTTTCCTTCGGCGTAACGGAACTCTTCTTTTTCAGCGGGAATTTCCGACAGCAGCGCCTTGAAATCGAACACCTGCGACTCGAGCATTTTCAGCGGATCGCGTCCCCTGATAAGCGAAATATAGGTTTCGTAATACGCGGCGTAATCGGTGGATGGCGGAGGTGTGATCATGACCGTTTCAGTTTATTTTTTCAAGCTGCTCCCTGACGAACGTTACGAGTTCACGCACATACTCGCGCGAAAAATCGAAACGTATCCCGGCCGCTTCGTACAGCTTTCCAATCGGTTTCGTATAGCCCAGCTTAAGCGCGCTTTCATACGCATCGAGTGCGCGCGCAGGATTCTCAAGATAGTTCCTCCACACCGCGATCGCACCCAGCTGGGCCATCCCGTATTCGATGTAATAAAAAGGAACTTCAAAAATATGCAGCTGTTTCTGCCAGTTGTTGAAGCGTATGTTTTGATGGCCACTCCAGTCGATCACCGGCGAGCCGAAACGCAGCATGATCTTTTCCCATGCGCGGCCGCGCTCTTCCGGCGTGTGGCCTTTGTGCTCGTATATCCAATGCTGGAATGCATCGACGGATGCCACCCACGGCAGGGTGGAAAGTATCTTTTCAAGCTGCTCGCGCCGTGCGCGTTTCAGTTCTGCTGCATCGGGATAAAATGCGTCCCAGTGCTCCATCGAAATAAGCTCCATCGACATGCTGGCCAGCTCGCACACTTCCGACGGCGGACTTTTCAATGCGTTGAGCGGAAGAGGATGTTCGAGGAAAGAATGGATCGCGTGTCCTGCTTCATGAAGCATCGTCACCACATCCGTTTGCGTACCGGCCGAATTCATGAAAATGAACGGAACGCCTGTTTCCGCCAGTGAATAATTATACCCGCCGGGCGCTTTTCCTTTCCGTGAATCGAGGTCGAAATGCTTTTTCTGCCGCATCGTCGAAATGAAAGCGCTGTAAGCCGGCCGCACCGCGCTGAGGCAGCGCATCGTTTTGTCGAGGAGCTCGTTCCCGCCCCGGAAAGGTTTGAGCGGCGCCAGCCCGCTGACGTCGACATCCATGTCCCACGGACGCAGCGTGTCCACGCCAAGCTTCTGCTTTCTTTTTTCCTCGATCGAGGCGAGGAAAGGAACTATTTCTTTTTCGATCGCTTCGTGAAAACGGAAACAATCCTCTTTCGTGTAATCGAATCTTCCGAGCGAGGCGAAACTGTAATCGCGGAAATTCTCAAAGTCCGCATTTGCCGCCACCTGCTGCCGGAGGGCAGTGAGCTGATCGAAAAGCTCATCGAGCTTTTCCTTATCGGCGAGCCTGCGCTCCCATATTTTGAGAAATGCTTCTTCGCGTTTTTTCCGTTCAGGGTCTTTCAGGAAAACAGATGCCTGCTGGATCGTCAGCTCTTTCCCGTCAATGGTGACGGTCATGTCGCCCGCAATTTTCCCGTACTGCTGCTTCAGTTGATCGATCGCGGTGAACAGCGGGATATTTTTTTCGCGGAAGATCGCCACATCGTTATGAACGCTCCTGAGGTAAACGGAAAATATGCCGGGATCGAGCTCGCTGCGGAACGGGCATTCATCCAGCTTCCGGTTGATCGCATGAAACCACGGCGCCGCATTCGGCTCTATTTCGGAAATGAAAAACTCATACGCTTCCTCGTATTGCGCATTCGCCGTGTCGCAGGTGGAACGTATATAACGCCAGGCCAGCTCTTCGTCGAAAACGGAATCCAGCTCGCTGGCGTCTTTCAGCCAGGTCATCAGCGAAGCAACATCCGTAATGCTGCGTTCGGCAAGATCGCGGAAAAAAGGTTCGAGCTCTTTCCACGAAGAAAAAGAAAGATCAGCGGGAAGAAAAGTTCTTACAGGCTGCGTTTCGACACCGGCAACGGGTTCCATGATCCCAGGTCAGGCCGTGCCCGTTTTACGAACACCCTGCGCTTTTACCTTGGGTGCGTTCGACTTCAGGTTTTTCTTTTGACCCACTTCCTTCTTGGCGGAGGGAATGTTCTTGTTCGTTCCCGGCACGAGATTTTTCTTTTCACCTTCTTCGCCTTCCTTTTCCTCTTCTTTTGCCGTGAGAAGCCCGGATGCATTAAGCAGGTTGTACCAGGTGAACAGCTTTTTCAGATCGGAAACGTGCACGCGTTCCGCGTCGTATTCGGGAACAACAGAAAGCATGTATTCGCGCATGGCCGCTTCGTCCGCCGAACGGGGATCGATGCAGTTGCCGCCTTTTTCTTTGTCGAATATTTTCCGGAGGACTTCCTTCAGCGGAAGCTCCTCGGCCGTGGTGTAGATGCTGATGTCTTCCAGCGTGCTGATCCGGTTGCTTCCGAATGCAGGAAAACGCTTCTGATCGGTCAGTGACTCTACGATCACGCCGTTCTTTGATTGTGCGATCACTTTATAGAGCCCGGGCATGCCGGAGATCGAGATCACTTTGCTGATATCCATATTGCTTTGTATTTCACACAAAAATAATAAAAGGACGACGGGAAGAGGCCGGGAAATAAAAAAACGGCGGCCTTCACGACCGCCGTCCTGTTCATTTTTTCAATGCTGTCAGTGCGAAACCACGAATTTCTGCGTGGTCAGCTTTCCATTGGAGATCATCTGTACGAAGTAGATGCCGTCGGAAAGTTCAGCTGCGTCCAGCATGACCGAATACGCCCCGGGTGATTTGTCCCCGGTATCGAGCATGCGTACAAGACGTCCCTGCGCGTCAACGAGACGAATGTCCGTGTTGCCGCCTTCTGCCACGTTGTAGCTGATCTGTGTCATTCCGGAAGCCGGGTTGGGGAATGCATTGAGTCCCGTGGTGATGTGCGCAACCGTTACCGGTGAGCCGAGCGGAAGATTGTTGTACATGCTCTGCGCATCGACCGCGCTGTTCTGCAGGTCGCTGAGGTCATCGCCGGCGATGAGCGCAAATGCCACCACTATGGAATCTCCTGCTGCGACAGTGAACGGACCTGAGCTCACCACGTGGCACACGTCGTTGCCCTGGCCTGTTGTGCCCGCCTGGGCGCGGCTGGTGGAAAGTGTCTGGTATTTTTCTGCGGTCGTGAAATTGTCGTAGATATTCACACCGCCGCCGCCGCCGCTGATGTTGTCGATCGCATAGTTGTTGAAGGCGCCGTTCGTGAGCAGCTTGATGCCGCAGTATTTACCGCCCGCGACAGTTGAATAAACATAACCCATGCGGTTCGTGTTATCCACATCCGCGCGGTTCTGTCCTGACGTCGAAGCATCGATGTCCCAGTCGGCAAAAATTCCGGCGTACATGTTGGACAACGTTGTGGCGCCCGTATTCATAATGCTGTACTGGACGATGATATATTTCCTGTGCGGCGCAGTGGCCCATGCAAATTCCCTGTGCCTTACGGTTACCGGGAGGGGCGCCGGGGAAATATTATCGCGGAAAACACCCATTGCATCGAAATCGGAAACAACGGGAGGCGTGATCGCCTGTACGATTTGCTGCGACTGGAAATCATTGTCGTCCTGCCCGGCTGTTGCGCCGCGGATCATGTCGCTGACTTTCGCGGAAGAAGTTCCCACCATGAGCGAAGCGTCATACAGGAGCGTTCCGCTGCCCTGGTAGCAGAAACCGAGGCCCTGCGATTGCTGGCTGTTGCGGAAACCGATGCGGCCCTGGCTGGGGATCGTCGTCCAGATGTCATTGATCGTGATGTTGATGTAATCGCCATTGACGATCTGCGAAAAATACTTGTTCACGCTGTAAACGCCGTCCGTCATGTTCAGCTTGAACACGATCGTCTGGTTATACGGGCAATTCGTGTTGATCTTGATCTGGTAGGGATCGCTTGCCTGCGTGGCCGTTCCCATCGTGCCGAGCGTTCCCACACTGTGCGAGCCGTCGAGGATGGTCACGTAAGATCCGCCGGAAATAACGGTAAGCGTCGTGTTGAGGTTGTTGATCGTTCCGAGGTAGTTGATGAACGTTCCTGTGATTCGCATCGTGTCATTGGGAACGAAAACCATGTCGTTGTTATCCGTATAGGCAATGTTGGTATAATCAACTGCAGGTCCTTCTACGTCGGTAAG
>DASTSF010000626.1:0-12758 GCA_035760825.1 Bacteroidia bacterium | reverse complement strand
ACGTAACGCTCGCGGAATACGTGGCTGTAAGGGATGAAACTTTGGGCGCGAACGGAGGCTCCGGCGATGAAAGAAGATCCGACGCCGTGGAAGTCGTGGTTGCCGTGGTCGTGGACGTGGTGCTTAGCAGCGTGTTTTTGGTTGTCGTTGCGCTCGTGCTTGTGCCGGCCAGTTTCTGCGCGTTCTGGTAAGCGACCCAGGAAACGACAGCGGGATAGAGCGAAGAACCGAAGCCATAAGGTGGATAGCTTAACTGCATTTTGAGGAAACCGTATGTGCTGGCGTCGGTGTATGTTAGCGTTTCGTTCTGTATCGACGGATCGATCATGCCGGATGCGAACGGTGTTTTCGAGGAATAACTGAACGTGCTGCCGGAGTACACGGGAGACGACGCAGCGGAGGGTGGTCCGAACAGGAAGCTGGCGGTGGATGGCTGAACCCCGGTCCAGGATGTCATCGTGAGCGGATTCCATTGCGTTCCCTGGAAAAGGTTGAACATGACTTCGAATGAATCATTTCCGAACTGGAACGTTTCCGTTTTCACCTGCGTCAAAGAAGTTGTGGTCGTTTCCTCCGCCGGAGAAGAGGATAATGAAGAAGCGGATGAAGATGCAGCAGGCGACGAAGATGAAGAGCCGGTGAACAGGGACTTGACCCAGGACAAAAACCGTTGCCGCCAGTTCTGCGATTTTGTTTTCGTAACGGTCGCAGTGGTCGCAGTGGGGGACGCAGAAGCCGGCGGGTTGATGGATGTCGCCGGATTCTGTGCGCTGCTGCTGCTGACCGGTGTCGTTGCTGCGGCCGGAACCTGGAACTGGGAAGGATAGGCGTTGATGTAGCTGTTGTAGGCGCTGTAATAGGTTCCGAAATCCGTCGTGGGGATATTGTCCCAGCTGATAGTGAACGAAAAATCCGTCAGCGGCTTGCTGAACATTTCGCTGTTCCCGATAATGAAATTCCCGTTCGCTTCAGGGATGGGACCGAAAGGCTGGTAAGGCGCTTTCGTGCTGAGCAGGCTGCTGTCGTTGTAAAGGCTGAACGTGCTCAGCCCGGATACGCTGACGTTGATCCCGGCTGACTGGAGAACCGGCGGCTGCGCCAGTTGTGAAAATGAATTGAAGCTGATCATCAGCATCGGCCATTCTGCGCTGAAACCTTCCGGGTTCGCCGCAAATGTTTCGATGGCCGGTTGTGCCGGATTGAGCGTGATCGTAAGCGTGAAAACAGTCTGGCCGGAACCTGCCGGTTGCGTGATCCCGGTGGTATACTGGCCCGTGCTCAGTTCAAGCCATGCTTTCTGCGTGCTGAGACTGAATTCCGCATCTGCCAGCATGGGCAGCGTCACCGTTCCCTGGAACGTGAGCGTGATCACGATGCTTCTTGTTCCTTCAGCGAGGTAAAGCAGGGGCGATGCAAGCGCAAAGCCGAGGGAGGGAGTGCGGTTGTAGCTTCCGCCGAATGTATTCCAAGCTGCTGTCGCGCCGCTTGTATCGGTTTTTAACGTGGACGGCGCGGAGATATCTTCAAGGATAAAATAAGTGCCGGAAGTATCCGACCAGTGCGATAGCGTGTGTGCCGCCGTAACGGAAGCCGGGTTCAGCACCGTGACTTCCTCTGATGCGAAAAGGACCGGGTTGCTGTTTGCATCCGTGCCCCCGTTGAAAACTGTTCCCGATGGGAGAACGTAAACGGAATTTTTCGCTGTCGTCGCACAGATGAAAACGCTGTCGGGTGTGGCCGGAAGCGCCGACTGCTTCAGGATGGATTTGTAATAAAATTCAAGATGTCTTCCGGAGATCCCATTCAGTTGTTCCTGCTCCACGGCGAGAAGATGAACGAACGCGCGGAGAAGCACGGTGTCGGGATAACGCCCGGTTTCGCCCGCCATCTTCCTGTAGGCGGTATGCGAATGATGGACGATCGTGCGGACAAAGGAGAAAATTTTCGCAGCGGCTTTCACCAACGCATCCAGGCAAAGAACTTCGAGCGCGTGTTTTTCCTGTTCGGTGCCTTTGGTCATCCCGAAATCTTCCGGGAGGTCCAGCGTTTCCCAGTATGGAACTTTCCCGCGGTTCTCCTTCCAGGTCTTTTCATCCCACTTTTCGAAGGGAAAATAATCCACGGGCGCTATGCCTTCGATAGCAGAAGTGTTCGAAAGTGTTTCCTGCAGCGTAAGAAGGGCCCAGAACAGTACGCTGAACGTTTCTTTCGTTTCCCGCTTCACATATTTTTTCAGGTCGTATCCTTCCGTACCGATATGCATATAATATGTCCATCGCTCGATACGCATGAAAACTTTTGTCAGGCGTTCGAAGAGATCGTTGAAACGGTCGGGTATCTCCAGCCTGGTTTTTTGTTTTGCCGGGAGCTCTTGGTGTTCTTGTCCCGGTGATGTATTGAGCTCCTGCTGTTCTTTGACGAGCGCTTTTTTCAGCAGGTTGCACGAACGGGTGAAGAGGGAATACATTTTCCGGTCGTCCGTCTTCGAGATCGCCGCAAGAAGTATCACGGGATCTTTCATGACGAAAGGAACCCAGTTGCCGGAAACGTTGTTGGTGTTGTCGTAAAAATTGATCAGCGAAGCGTAGTCCGCGATGAACGCAAGAAAGTCCCGTTCCGTTCTCCCGTCGACAAGCGTCGGGGAAGGAACAAGCGCCTGTTCAAGCGAAGCGGCTGCTCTTTGCGGATCAATAGGCTTCATCAGCGGTCAATCAGGTTGGTGCCTTCGTTCAGGTGGAACGGGAAGACATAATTGTGTCGCGTGTTGGTCTGGTTGTAGATATAAACGATGGTGATTTCCACGAGCCCGTCCTGGATATCGGCGTACTCGACGGCGACGCTTTGGACGGTGATGCGGGGTTCGTTGAGCAGGAGCGCCGCCTCTACCGCATCCTGTATTTCTCCCTTGAGCGTTTCATCCATTTTCTTGAAGAAGAATTGCTGCAGTCCTGATCCGAATTGCGGATCGAAGGCGCGTTCGCCGTTCTTCGTCTGGAGGATGATGTCGATCGAGTCGTTGATGTTTTTCTCATACGACGATGAATCGACCTGGTAATTCCCGTTCGAAAAGGCAACCGGAAATGCCCAGCCTGCGCCGAGAAAATTATTTTCCTGTTTGCTGAGTTGTCTATCCACCGATCATGACATTAAGTGCTCCGAGGACAATCTGTCCGCCGTGAGCGGTTTGATCCCCCATACGCGCAGCCGGCACTCCACCGATCATGACACTCGAACTGCCTTTCACAATGGAATCGGGCGGACCCACGCACACGAGCATGTCGCCCACGCGCGCGGCGGGAAGCCCGGCGATGAGAACGGTCGGTTCACCCGGACCTGTCACGGGCCCGCCCACGTGCGGGATAGGAGGAACACCCGGCGTCTGCATCGGGCATTCGTGGAAATCGGTCAGTCTTGCTGCTGGAGGCATACTTTTCAATTATTAATTAATCATCACCATCGCACCTTTCAGCGTCAGCTCCGTTCCGCCCTGCACCTGCGCGGTCATGCTTCCCTGTGCGGAGAACTGGCTCTGCGCGCTTTCCTTGATGTTGATCCCGCTCGTCTGCACGTCTCCTCCCGATGCCTGCACATCAATGCCCGTCGCACCTTTCAGCGTCAGCTTCTGCCCTGCGTCTATGGTGATGTTGTTGTTGCTTTTGATCGTGATGCCGTCGCTCGACATGACGATGCTGTTTGAGTTCTGATCCTGTATCGTGATCTTCTGATCCTTGTCGCTCAGGATCATCGTATTCTTGTTCGGCGTGTTGATGGTGAAGATTTTATCCGTGTCGTTGAACTCGACCGAGATGCCCGATTTCGAAACGATGGCTTTCGTCGTGTTTTCCTGGACAGGATCGAGACCGTTGAACGGTTTGTTCTTCGTGCTGCTGTAAACGCTGCCGAGTATCACCGGGTAACGCGGATCTTCATTGAGAAATGCGATGATCACTTCATCACCGACTTCAGGAAGGAAAAAAACACCTGCGCCGTTCGTGGAATAAAAATTGGCGAGCCTCGCCCATATTCCCGCACCGTTCTGGTCGAACAGCGGAACTTCCACGAGGATGCGGTACTGCGTGTCGGGGTCGTTGTACATCTGCTTCACCGTCCCGGAAAAAAGTCCGCGTGCGCCGGGAAGAAGTCCGGATGCGGGCGGCGCCACGACGTCCGGCTCTTCGGTGAACCATTGCGGGGAAAGACCGAGGCTCACGTCGGTAAGCCAGTTCCCGTTCGAGATGTCATGCGAAACGCCGGAAATAAAATAGTCGCCGTTGAAGCGGTCACCGAGTCCCTGCAGCGTGATGTATTTCGCAATATCGACGAGCTGCGTGCCCTGGAATTTCGCAACTCCCATGATCTTCGCATACGAACTCTTCACGAGCAGCGCTTTCGACCAGTCGGTGAGATCGGATGTCTGCAGCGGCGCCGATGTCTGCAGCTGGTAGGAGGAAAGTCCCACCACTTCAGAAAGTGTTTTTGAAGAAAGATTGCCCGGGCCGCTGTAGCTTACTGTCGCCTGGCCCGAAGCTACCGCCTGGTTCTGGAAATCCCACGTGCTGGCACTTGCTGCGCCCAGCTGCGTAACGGCGTTCAGGTCGGCGTTGAACTCCATTAGCCCGGATCCGTAACCAATTGTGAGTACGGAAGTAGTATCCGCATCCGGTGCTGCAACAGTCACTTTGTTGTTGATCGTCGTAATGATCATGCCGTTCGCTTCTGCGCGCGACAGGATGAAGTCCCAGTCCGTCGCATAATACTGCACCTGCTCGGGCCATTGTGTCGGCGTCGCTGTAACGCTGGAACTAAGCCCGGAATAATTCCCGATAATAGAAGTGATGATATCGCTGTCCTTCTGGTTGGAGAACGTGAGGCATTTCCGGCCGACGGTCATTTTCACGGAAGCATCGCGGCATTCTACTTCGAGCGCCGAACCGATCAGCTCGTCGATGCGGATGGACTGGCCCGTGATGATCCCCTGGAAGATCGTAGTGTTGCTCGCATCGTAACCGGCTTCGATGCTGATGGTGGAGCCGGGAACGAATGTGGAGGAAGAACTGGCCGGGAAATCCCCGGTGTTCGGCTCTCCGTCGAGAACGACGATACGGGCCGTTCCTATGCGGTTCACTCTCCGTTCCACGTGCACCGAATGAATGACGTAGCTGTCGGGAACCGGGCTGCCCCCGATGGAAACCGAGAATGTTGCGACGCCGCCGCTTTGTATGCCGGAGCTTGCCATCAGGAGGTGGATTGAATGATCGGTGGGAAAATGAGTTTCGTGCCTGACTTCAGGTTGCGGAATTTGTTCAGCCCGTTGTATCTCGCCACCTGTATGTAGAATGAATAATCATTCCACACTTTCGTGCAGAGCTGCGGGAGGTTGACGTCCTGGACGACCGTCACCATGTGCGTGAGATCGGGTGATGAAGGCGCGTCGATCTTCGTCACCGTAGAAACGGAAATGTATTGGCTGAAAGAAAGCGAGATCTTCGCGCGCAGCGGGCTCCCGTCGGGACGGAAAAGCGTGTACGACGTGTCGAATGAAGTGAGCACGCCGTTGAAGGAAATGTCCTTTCCCCACTGCACCTTCACGAAGTTGGGACGGTGTATCTTCCCGTTGTATGTGTAACAGATGGTTTCCAGCGACGAGATTTCCGTCGCCATGCTCGTGCGCGTGGAGTCGACGATGCCCGTGCAGTCTATAACGATGTCGAAGCTCAGTTTTTCGCTCGGCGTGTTTTTGTATTTCTGCGAAGGAGAGCTGGTGTCCGGCGGCTGCTGTTCGTTGTATTCCACGCTGCGCGACCATTTGATCGAGTCGGGATTGATCATAACCGTATAGGGCTGGCCCGACAAAGGCGTCTGGAACTCCTCGTCGGTATAACCGGTCAGCTTCATTAGTTCGAGGCTCGCTCCCATGATTCGGTTTCGTTTAGCGTTTGGTGCCTGCTTTCTTCGCGCTGAGCGTGATGATGCGCCTGCATTCTTCCAGGAGATGTTTCCGCAATGTGCTCAGCTCCTTCTCGCGCGCTCCGTTCGAAAGCCGGTTGGCGCCGGAGGTAACATCTGTTCGTATTGTGATTTCGCGTATTTCGATCGGCATTTTGTTTCAGGTAAACAGGTTGACGAATGTCGAGATGGGCGAAATGTCGAAGTATTGATAGGCCAGCTCGATGGACTCGATGACAATGCTGTTGTCGGTCGACTTCAGGTCCGAAACAGAATACTTCACCGGGTAGGCATTGTAGAATGTCCACATCATGCATACTATTCCATCCGAATTGAGAAGACTCAGGATGACGTTATGCGGCTGTATGCTGCTGGCAAGTCCCTGGTCGATGCAACTCGAGCACCAGTACATGAGCATCGAGCCTACCGGTATGATCGCACGCTTGAGTACCAGGTTCTGACTTGTCGCTACGGTGGGGAGCCGGTATTTGAACCGGTTCTCCCCGCCGCAGACGATCTCTTCTATGCCCAGCTCTTTCGAGATCCCGGAAACTTCCTGGAATGCGGCGTCTTCGCCAACGAAAGAGAGTGAGAAGTAGAAACTGACCGGGTACGTCGCATCAGCCATTCGAGATGATCAGCTGTTCATGCGCGATCTCTAGCGTATCCACTGCAACTTCATTACCGTCCGATTTCAGATCGGTGCTCGTGATCTTCGTCGGCCACGCATTGTTCAGCGTCCACTGCATCGTGACTTTTCCGTTCTCGTCGAGCAGCTTGATGATCACCGTGCGGCGTGTGATCGTGTTCATCACGATCTGCGCGTGCCAGTTCCAGAACGTATTGTCGTTCACGAACACACCACGCTTCATCGTGACGTTGCCGTACTTGGTGATACCCGGCATTTTTTCTGTCGAGAAAAGCGGGCTGTTGCTCTTCCGGTATTCGATGATCTGGTTTTCCACGTCCATCCCGGAAACTTCCTGGAATGCGACACCAGTCATCTCGGTTCCAAGATCCACTTCGAACCGGAATTTAGGCATTGGCCATGTTGCACCTTCTGTGCTGCCGTCGTCTGTTGCCATAACTTATTGTTTTTAGTAGTTGTTGATTTTAATATTTATGAATTTATACGTTCACTTAGCTGGTCTGCTGCTGCTGCTGGAACGTGATCACGATGAATTCGGCAGGGTGTGTGACCGCTACTTTCACCGTTACGTTCAGAAAACCGTTGAGGATATCGTCCGCTGTCATCGTAACGCCGAGACCGCACGATACGGAAAATGCTTCCGCTGCGCTGGCTCCGGCAAGTCCTCCCTGTTTCCAGATCGACGTAAGGAAGCCGCCGATCATCGCTTTGATCGCTTCCCATGTGTTCTTGTCGTTCGCTGCGAATACGTACGCCTGCGCAGCCAGCTTGCACGACTGCTCGAGCATGATCATCGTACGGCGCACGGAGAGATAACGCCAGTCCTGGCTATTGCCGTCCAGGGTGCGTGCTCCCCACACGAGAATGCCCAGGCCATTGAAGCTGCGGATCGCGTTCACCGATTTTCCGGAAACTGCGTCGACGTTCAGTCCTGCCTGCTGCGAATCGGAAAGGTAGATCGGCAGCGATGCTACACCTACGATGGATGTGTTCGCAGGCGCCTGCCACGGACCGACCTGGTTGTCGGTGTTGGTGATCACGCCGGCCATCGCTCCGCTCGGGGGAAGAATGTTCGCGTTCAGGAGAACTTCCTGCATGATAAGGCTGTAGTTCTGGCTCGCATTCGTCAGCGCATCGTCGTTCTGCTCGACAGTAAGGCCGCTCGAAGTATTCTGGATGTTCGCGATGATCGCCGCCACATTCGGATCCGCGTTGCCGGGATTGATGATCGCCGAAAGCTGCGTAACGTCGCCGCCGAAAAGATTCGTGTAGTTCAGGTCGCCGTCCTCCATGATCGTTGTTCCGACGAACGGATAATAAGCTGTTCCGAATTTGAGACCGTTCGTTCCGGTGTTGGCGCGGAAATTCGCGATGTCCTGCGGCCACAGGAGCGGATCGGGCGCATTGCCGCCGATGATGTCGAAAATGCTGACTGCGGTCTGCATGTTGGAATTCTGAAGCAGCATGCTCTGCATGAGCGTGCCGTTGTCCGCTACGCTCAGCAGCGTTGCTTCCGGGCAGATGTACATCGTGGGCTCGGGCTGGTTCAGGAGCTGCGCGAGACCGTTCTGGAGATCAGCCAGCTTGACGTTCGGGTTGATGATCTGCTCACCGAGCGTTCCGGCTTTCCCGGAAGGTGCGCCGTAGGAACCGACGGAAACGATGTACGCCGTACCTCCGCCGTTCTGGTAGAACATCATTACGCTGTTGTACAGGTAATAGATCGTATTCGGATCCGGAAGGATCGAATAATACGTGCCGTTGATCTGCAGGTAACTGCCGGTCGTCGGTTGCGCTTTCTGCGCCACAAGGTAATACTGCGGGCTGTACTGCGAAGGAGCAGCAGCCGGGGCAGGCGGTGTGGGCAGGCAGAAGTACGCCTGGAAGTCCGCGAAAGACGAGATCTGTACCGGCACGTTCGTGTACGATTTTCCTTCGTACATCGCCTGCGGTGTATAGCCGATAAATGCAGGTACCGCCGTAGCGACTGCTACCACCGAGTTCGGAAAAGCATTGACCTCGTTGATATATACACCGGGTGTCTGGATGTTTGATAAATTCATAGAGATGACTTTTTTTGTTTTGTTGTGAATGGATTAGACGTATACATACATTGGTGAAGTGACAAGACTGCTGCTGCCGGCCGCGTTTGCCGCGGTATTTGAGGCACCAGGATTCGGCAGGCCGCGGAAGACGACCTTCGGACTGCTTTTTTTCTGTGCGGCTCCGTTCGACGGGGTATTCACGAGATCGAAGCGGTAAACGGGAATTTCACTTAACGGGAGCAGCGTGCTGCCCGACGTGAAAAGAAGAGCCTGCTCGCCGGCGGGCGTGGTCGCCGGCTGCGGACCTTCCAGTGTCATCCCGCCTTTTTCGGTGACGGAAGGATTATCCAGCTGCATGGCGTTCCTGTTAACGACATAATATTGCCATTGCGTGGAACGGGCCGTTAATGAAATTCTGAACAGGCCGTATGAATTTCCATTTATATAGTTAAGAATATCACTAAAATTCAGGGTGAGCGTACCGGTAACGGATGCTTCCCCGACATCCGTGAAAACAGTCACGAGGGAAACGATGTTCCCCGGAGCGGTGCCGGAAGAATTGCTGCTGTCAAATGTCAGCAGAACGAGGCGGTCGGCAGGCATCTCCGTGAAAACAGGGAACCCGTCGTTCCGGCTGATGATGTCGAAGGAAAATGCAGTCTCGCCGGTGACGCGCGTTATATAGCTGAGCAGCGAAGAAAGCGGTCCGGGTGAAGAAGTGAAAAGCGTGAACCCGTTCGTTTTTCCCTGCATGCGGAAACCGAACCTGTTCAGCACCGGCTGTGTCGCTGCGGACGGAATGAAGCGAAGACACGTGCAGATACCTTCGCTGAAATAGGAGTGAAGCACGTCCGCGCAGAAAACCGGTGTATAGCTGCTCTGCATCATGCCGTCGCGGAATTGGAAGTGGAAGTGACCGGTGAAGTAAAGCTGTACGATTCGCCTTCCTGGATGGTGAGAAGTCTTGTTTTGTAAACGACGGACGGCAGGTAACGCGCCCCCATGGACGTCCACAATCCGTGCATCTGGTGATACGTGATCTTCTCGATGTCGTATTCAAGCCTTCCCACATCGGCCGGCATCCCGGAATAGGAATTCGAATCGATGGCCTGGTTGACCTGGAAAAACTGCATGCAGGCGTTCAGGAATTGAAGACCTTCTGTATAATCGTCGAAATTGGCACTGATGAGGATAAACAGGTTATAACGTTCCGACGTACTCATGTTCGAATAACCTCCGTTGTCATTCTTCTGGTTACGCTGGTAAAACGGTTTCAGTGTTTCCTTCTCGATGTTGATGAGCGTGATCAGCACTTTGTTCTGGTTTCCCGGCGGAACATCGCCATTGTTTTCTATCAGCTTGTTCAGAAGAACTTTGCTTTCCCCCAGCCCGAAAAGATTTTTCAGGTACTGATCGAGCGCATCGCGCGTAAACTGGAGAGCATTGCTTATCATCGTCTGTCAGCTGCAGAAAATTGAACGGTGTAAAACTATGCTGCATGCGCTAACAGGAAGTTTTTTGTCATATACCATTCGTATACAGCAATTGCGACGCGTGAAATCGGCGTAGACAAAACGTAGACGCGCACGGAATGTGCACGAAGCCGGCAGGATGAAACTGAAAACATCAGGCAGGTAGCAGTTCTTGGTCCGCGGCAGGAATTCCCGGCTTCATCCCGTAGAAACGCCAATGATAAATGGAACGCCGGGAACCGGAAGCCGGGAGCAGAAAACTGAAAAACGGGAACTGAAAATCTCCTTACCTGCCCTGTTTCCCTACAGACCTGAGGTACGTCACGAGATCCTGCTCGGGGGAAAGCTCCATTTTTTTCTTCAGGCGGTATTTATGTGTACGTACGCTTTCCTGGTTGATGCCGAGCAGTTTCTTGATATCGTCGTTGCTCATGTTCATTTTCAGGTAGCAGCAGTACTTGAGGTCTTTCTGCGTAAGCTCAGGATGTTTTTCCGCCAGCAGCAGGAGAAACCCGGGATTCATCTGCTCGAAATAAAGACGGAAATCTTCCCACAGTTTGCTGTTGTTGGCGGAAAGACGGATAGCGTTGACAATGGACATGAGTTCGCGCCGTGTCGCGTCGTCTACCTGCGGGAAAAGATCCGTGATGCGGCCTTTTATTTTCTGAAGCGCTTCCGTTTTCTGATCAAGCTCCAGGACATAGCGGCTGAGGTCGTGCACGTTGTTCTCGGTATTATAAGCGGCGATATCGGCCAGCGATGCGTCTGCACGGTAGGGCATGGCTGAAGAGGAACTGAGCAGGAAAATGGAATGGATGCGTGCGTTCAGGTAATCGTCGTTCTTTACGTGTTCGAAAGGGCAGGTGAAAACAATGTTGCCCGGGTTCCAGCGGAGGTTACCTGTCTCCGTTTTTTGTGTGAGGCACAGAACCGGGACGGCAGGTTTCTTTACGAAGATGTCGAAATCGTTCAGGGCAAACTGGTTGTTGCGGAAACAGAAAATGACGAGATCCGCCGTGACGGAGCGCACAATGCTGAGCAGGTCAGAGATACGAGTGGCGGAAATGATCTCGGGGGAAAAGGCTGGTGTTCCTTTTATCGTATTCATCACCGCCGACAAGTGATCTGCATTGTCGCATCCTATTACTATGGATTTTTGCTGAGCCATTTTGCGGATCAAAACTCCTGTCTGATTTTGTTATCCGCAGCTTTCCACGCACCGCGCCCCTCGCAGGGCCGGCGACAAAAACGGTTCAGCAAAAACTGCGGGGGAGGGCGCTAATATTATAATATTTGAGATATAAACCAAAAATTTCAAAAAGAAATACAGTTTTTACCAACACTTTAAACAGAATATAGATTGACTTTACGTTTAGAGAGACGGAACCGGGATATGGATTTTACCATCTGCACCGGGCTGGAAATTCCCGCGTTTCAGAAGCTCCACTTCAGGCGGAGAAAGGCGTTGCTGAAGGAGCGGATCTTTTTACCGGAAGAAAAGAAGACGCTCTGCCCGAGCAGCATGATGTCCCAGTTATCGCTGATCGAATAGCTGCACGAGGGCATGATGAAAACGAACCCGGGATCGGCGCCGTACATCGATGCAAAGCTGAGCGTGATCAGCGGTGTGGGACTGCCGGATGCCTGGGCGAAAAAGCTCCATTCGGAAGGCATGAGGTTTTTTGCGGAGATCGCCGTACCCGCCGCCTGGCCGGGAATGAACAGGAACGCGTTCTTCACCGGGTGATTGTTGAACAGCACCGCCGCTTCGAGATAAAGGGTATTGGAAAAAGAATAGTCGGCGGTCATCGTTGCGCTGAGCACACCGCTCGTGTCGGTGAATTTGTCTTTGGGCTGGAACCACGTCGCTTCGCCTTTGAAGCCGGCGTTGCCGATATTGCCGGCCCAGCCTGTTCCGAATGCGATGTCTGTTTTGTAAAGTCCGCCGAGGAGCTGGATATCATAACCGCGCTTATTAAATCGCCAGAGACCCGCTGCCACCGCTTCATTTTTTTTCCGGCCCGGGCGCACCGCCATTTCCACCGCCGACATCCCGTTCGGGTAATAATCCGCGCGCAATGCATCGCTGCCCGGCTGCTCTTCGTAATCGAAATCGGTAAAGTTGAACGCGTTGAACAGGTCGTTCGGGTTCCAGACCAGCGTTTTGCCCCAGTTGATGCGCTGCCGTCCGAAACGCACTTCCCATTTTTTTTCCGACCAGTCGATCCAGCCGCGGTCGATCATCGTCGTTGCCACGAAAGACCGTCCATTGACCACCAGGGCGGAAAGGTTGAAATAACCGTTGTCCTGCGAAACAAGCTTCCCGTAACCCGGCGTGTCGTACACCTGCTGCCCGTAATAAATGCGGTTGCGCACTTCGACTGCTGCGGTGAGATGCTTCGCCGGCGAAAAATGAAAATTGAGGCGGTTGTGAATGTAATTGTACGTCTGGATGCTGTCGCCCGGAAAAAAGGAAACCACCTGCAGGTCTTTCAGGTAACCGCCCGCCTGCACGTAGTCCTTCATCTTTTTTTTTACCGCGGAAGAATCCTGTGCGGCAAGAAAAAATGGAAGGAGCAGGAATGCTGATGTGAGGCGGAACATCGCTCAGGGATTTTGCTGCACATCGGAAATGATCTTCCCGTC
>DASTSF010000625.1:0-5074 GCA_035760825.1 Bacteroidia bacterium | reverse complement strand
TTGCCGCGACGGCGGAAGAAGAAATTTCAGGGAAGAACGGGATCGAATTGCTTTTTCCGCATCTCGGGAAGATCGATGCTGCTATTGTCGGCGAGCCGACGCAGATGAAAATGGCCGTTGCGGAAAAAGGCTTGCTCGTGCTCGACTGTTTCGCGCACGGGAAAAGCGGGCATGCCGCGCGGCAGGAAGGCGACAACGCGATCCGGAAAGCGTGGAAAGATGTCGCATGGTTCATGGATTTCCGCTTCCCCGAAATTTCTCCCTGGCTGGGCAGCACGCAGATGAATGTGACGATGATCAGCGCAGGCACACAGCACAATGTTGTACCCGATAAATGTTCCTTCACCGTCGATGTCCGCGTGACCGAATGCTACACGCCGGAAGATGTGCTGAAAACTGTGCGTGAAAATGTTTCCTGCGAGGTGGTTCCCCGTTCGCTGCGCCTGCGGCCATCATTTATCGCGGAAGATCACCCGCTCGTGCGCGCCGGAAAAACTTCCGGGCTCAGCGCTTTCGGTTCTCCCACACTTTCGGATTGCGCGCTTATCCCGGTTCCCTGCATAAAGATCGGTCCCGGCGATTCCGTCCGCTCACACACAGCCGGCGAATTTATTTTTCTCACGGAGATCGAACACGGTATCGCGGCTTATGTTCAGTTGCTGGAAAATTTCGGCGCAGCTATAGGTAAAAAGCCAACCGAGCTCTCCCACCATTCCTGATTCACGTTTCAATACTCAACACTCACATCTCACCACCGATGAAGCTCTGGCAAAAAAATTCCGCCCCCGACAAGCAGGTAGACCTGTTCACCACCGGCAACGACCGCGAGCTGGATCTGCTCATGGCGAAGCACGATGTCATTGGCTCTATCGCCCACGCGCAGATGCTTTCTTCCTGCGGACTTATTTCAGCCGGAGAATTCCATCTGCTGAAAAAAGAGCTGAAGATCATTCTCGCGCTGATCGAAAACGGGAGTTTCTCCATTGAGGACGGGATCGAGGATGTGCATTCACAGGTGGAATTCATGCTGACGAAAAAGCTCGGCGACACCGGGAAGAAAATCCATACGGCGCGTTCGCGTAACGACCAGTCCCTGCTCGACATCAAGCTCTTCATCCGCGAAGAAATCCAGAAGCTGACCGGCAAAACGGAAGAGCTGTTCCCGCTCCTGCTTTCGCTCGCTGAACAGCACAGCGGCGTGCTTCTCCCAGGCTACACGCATTTCCAGGTCGCGATGCCTTCCTCGTTCGGGTTGTGGTTCAGCGCTTACGCGGAAAGTCTTTGCGATGATCTTGAGCTCATGCTTGCAGCGTACCGCATGGCTGATAAAAATCCGCTCGGCTCGGCGGCGGGCTACGGTTCGTCATTCCCCATTGACCGTGAAATGACGACAACGCTTCTCGGGTTTTCAGGCATGAATGTCAGTTCCGTTTACGCCCAGATGACGCGGGGCAAAACGGAAAAAGCCTGCGCGACCGCGATCGCTGCGCTTGCCTTCACGCTTTCAAAGCTGGCGGCCGACTGCACGCTGTACATGAGCCAGAATTTCGGGTTCATTTCATTCCCTGAACATCTCACAACGGGCAGCAGCATCATGCCGCACAAAAAAAATCCCGATGTGTGGGAGCTCATCCGCGGAAAATGCAACCGGCTCCAGTCGCTGCCCAACGAGCTGGCCCTGCTGCTGGCGAATCTTCCGTCGGGTTACCACCGCGATCTGCAGCTGACGAAAGAAATTCTTTTCCCCGCTTTCCATGAAATTTCTTCCTGCATGGACATGACTATTCTTATGCTGGAAAACATCCGCGTGCATGCGCCGGAAAATGAGGATGACAAGTACAAATACCTTTTCACCGTCGAATCCGTGAACGAGCTGGTGAAAAAAGGCGTTTCCTTTCGCGACGCATACGTGCAAACCGGGATGGCCGTTGAGAACGGAACCTACGTACGTCCTGCATCATCTGTCCATACACACACCGGGAGCGCGGGAAACCTGCGTACAGACCTTATCTCCGCCGCATTCGGAGAAATGAAAAAGCGTTTTTCATTCGGAAAAGCGGAAAATGCCATTTCGGCGCTGCTTTGCTGAAATTGATCTTTGCTTTGCAGGGAGCAACATTTCCGGCCCCGGGATGGAAAAACACGACCATGTTTTTTTATCTTTATAACACGCAAACCAATTTCACTTTTCTTCAGCATGAAACATCGCATACTTTTCCTCTTTTCTGTTTTCGCATTTTCCGCTTTCGCAGGCGCACAGTCAATGAGCCCGCAGCAGTGGGACCAGGCGAAAACAAGCGGGCAGCTGGACGGAAAGGCGCCGGCCGCTCTCAAAACCGCGAACGATACAACGCCCGTTACTTACAAGCTTGCTCCCAACAACCCGAATCCGCAGCCGGCCACGTCCTCCTGCGCATGCTGGCAGCAACGCGACAACACCTGGCAGATCGTCCCGATCACTTCGGGCTCTCCTCCCGATTACCGTAACGACGACGGCTCCACGGCAGTCATCAATATCCCGTTCAACTTCTGTCTTTACGGCACAACCTGGACGCAGCTTTACATCAACAACAACGGGAACGTTTCTTTCGGTTCGCCTTATGCAACCTATACTGCGAGCGGGTTCCCGGTAAACGGGTACGCGATGGTGGCGCCTTTCTGGGCCGATGTCGACACCCGCAATGCGCTCAGCGGACTTCCGTATTACCAGGTAACTCCTACACACGTGATCGTGCAGTGGGATAGTGTCGGCTACTTCAACGCTTACGCCGATAAAGTCAACACGTTCCAGCTTATTATTACCGACGGGAACGATCCGATCGTTCCGGGTGGAAACGTCTCCTTCTGCTACAAGGATATGCAGTGGACCACCGGCGATGCTTCCGGCGGAACAAATGGCTTCGGCGGGTCGGATGCGGTGGTCGGCGCCAATAAAGGCGATGGTACGAACTTCATCCAGTTCGGCGAATTCAACCAGCCCGGCGGAACATACAATGGCCCTGCCACAGCAGGAAGCGGCATCGACTGGCTCGATAACCAGTCGTTCATTTTCGATGCATGCACGAACAGCAACAACATTCCTCCGACCATTTCGGGACTCAGCATCTGCGACACATTCCATCTTTGCGTAGGAGACGTTCTGCCGCTCAATACTGTTTTTTTCTCGCCCGAAGCCGGCCAGATCACGAACATCACGGTCGATACCACCGGCGTTCCCGGGTTTACGATCGTGACCAATTCCAGTGGCAATACCGCAACGCTCAATTCGTTTTTCACCGCACAGACGAATAACACCGGGCTCAACACGATCATTATCACTGCAACGGACAATGGAACTCCACCTGCGACGACAGTGATCCCCGTCTTTATCGAGGTACTGCAGCCACCGGTTACCACGGTTTCGAACGACACTTCCATCTGCCTGGGAAGTCCGCCCATCCCGATCGTTGCCACGGGCGGAAGCGGTTATACCTGGTCGCCTTCAACGGGAATTGCATGCGACACATGCGGCAGCACTACGGCCTCCCCGACGGTTACCACGTCGTATGTTGTCACTATTGCAACTCCGGCGTGCGATGTGCATGACACGGTAGTCGTCACGGTCGATAACGTTAACGCGAACGCAGGCAACGACCAGACGATCTGCTCCGGCCAGAACGTCCAGCTGAACGCAACCGGCGGAACAACTTATTCATGGTCACCGTCAACAGGTCTGAACAACCCGAACATCGCCAACCCGGTTGCTTCACCGACCATCACGACCACGTATACAGTAACTGCGACGAGCGCCATCGGCTGCACAGGCACGGACCCGGTCACGATAAATGTTTCCGCGCTGCCCAATCCTGATTTTTCATTCGTTCCCGCAACGGTATTTGTCGACAGCAGCTTCCAGTTTACGGATCTTTCCACCGGTTCCGTTACGTCCTGGATGTGGCATTTCGGCGACGGCGACACATCGACCGCGCAGAATCCTTCACATGCATACACCCAGCCCGGCACGTACCATGTTTGTCTCGTGACGGTTTCCACCAACGGCTGCAGCGACAGCGTGTGTTCAGATGTGACAGTGATGCCGTTCACGGTTTATCCGCCGAACGTCTTCACACCGAACGGCGATGGCATAAACGATTTCCTCGTTTTCAAAAATCTTGAATATTATCCCGGCTGCATGCTCGAAGTGTATGACCGCTGGGGAATGAAAGTATACGAAAGCAACAGCTACAACAACGACTGGAACGGGAAACGCATGGGAACCGGTGCGGATGTCGTTGACGGCGTTTACTATTACGTGCTTGTTGGCCCCGGTCTCGACACGCCGGTCACCGGCTTTGTGCACGTGATGCGCGGAGGGAAATGATCGCGTATCCGGAAAATGAAAAAGGGAAGAAAATTTCTTCCCTTTTTCATTTGTATCCGGCCGGTAAATTTCCGTTACGCCTGCCCCTGCGGCCCGCCGAATCCCATCGGGAAAATATTCGGGGGCATTTCAAGATCGGTAATCGATCCGAATTCGCTTTCGAAACGGTTGACGTTTTCACGCAGCGCCTTCATCAGGCGTTTTGCATGCTGCGGCGTGAGGATGATCCGCGATTTTACTTTCGCTTTCGGAACACCGGGCATGATCTGTATGAAATCGACAACGAATTCCGCGTTGGTATGTGAAATGATGGCGAGATTGGAATAGATCCCTGAAGCCACGTCTTCGTTCAGCTCGATGTTGAGCTGCTGGTTCTGCTGTTTATCGTCCTGCATGATAGAAATTATTGGATCATAAAGTTATTCTTTTTCTTCCGCTTCGCAGAGCCAGTTCCACGCCTGTCCCGGCGTGTTGAACAGCTTCGTCTTCATTGCCGGCTTGTTGACGCGCATGAAAAAATTCCCGATGATGCGCTGCGCAATGCTGTTGATCACAATGGCGCAACGCGAAATGTACCGCGCTCTTTCGGCTCTTGCCATGTACGTGCGCGTTTCTGCGCTTGCCGTCGTAATGTTTCTCGGAATAATAATAACAGCAACCTGGCTGCGGTTCCCCAGCCTCTTTACCGCTTCCATGAATTCTTTCGCCTGCACC
>DASTSF010000624.1:0-9380 GCA_035760825.1 Bacteroidia bacterium | reverse complement strand
ACGCGGTCAAGGTTGATGATCAGCACCAGCAGGACAAGCACCCCGAGCAGGTACATTTTATTGAAGCAGGGCGGGCAAAGGAAATAGAACAATGCGGCAAGGCCGAGGGACGCGATGGCTCTGAAAACACGGCTTTTGAAGAATCCCATAAACTTATTTTCCTTCGGAAATGCGAATCAAAGCAAAGATAGCGTAATTGATTATATCGAGGTAATTCGCGTCGATGCCCTCCGAGATCTCGGTGTTGCCGGAATTATCTTCGATCTGTTTGATGCGTAATAATTTTACAAGGATCAGGTCGGTGAGGCTGCTGAGCCGCATATCGCGCCAGGCTTCACCGTAATCGTGATTTTTGTTCTGCATCAAAGATCTTGCCGCGGTCGCGTGCTTGTCATAAAGCGCCAAGGCTTCTTCGTACGGAAGCTCCGTGCGGTTGTCGTTTTCCAGCTCCATCTGGATCAGCGCAATGACGGAATAGTTCACCATGCCGATGTATTCGCCGCGGATGTCGTCGTTCACTTTCTGCGTGCCGGTTTCCTCGATGGTGCGCACGCGTTGCGCTTTGATAAAAACCTGGTCGGTGATGGAGGAAATGCGGAACATTCTCCATGACGTGCCGTAATCCTTCATTTTCCGCGCAAAGATGTCGCGGCAGTTGGCTATAATTGCATCGTACTGTTCCGACGTTTTTTTTATGGCAGAAATCATGTCCCAAGATACGCACTTTCGGCTGGAAAGCCGGGGACGCACGCTTTCCCTGGACGAACCGGCGGTGATGGGAATCCTCAACGTCACACCCGATTCGTTTTACGACGGCGGGAAATATGCCGATCCCGGGAAAGCGCTTGCGCACGCGGAAAAAATGATCGCAGAAGGTGCGGCCATTATCGATATCGGCGCCGTTTCCACGCGGCCCGGTTCCGCCGACCCGGGAGAGGAAGAGGAACTGAAGCGGCTCATGGCTGTTCTGCCTTCATTGCGGAAAAAATTCCCGGACGTTTTCATTTCAGTCGACACGTTCCGTTCTTCGGTTGCCGGAAAAGCGATCGCAGAAGGTGCCGATATCATCAACGATATTTCCGGCGGAACGATGGATGAAAACATGTTCCCGTTCATCGCGAAAAAAAACATCCCGTACGTGCTCATGCACATACGCGGCACGCCGGACAACATGCAGCATTCACCCGTTTATGAAGACGTGGTGAAAGAGGTGAAAGAGTTCCTCGTTTCGCGTGCGTTACAGCTGAAAAAAGCGGGGGCCTCGCAGCTCATTCTTGATCCCGGTTTCGGTTTCGGGAAAACGGTGGAGCACAATTTCACGCTGCTTTCGAAGCTGGAACAGCTCGCGTCGCTCGGTTTTCCGTTGCTGGCGGGATTTTCCCGCAAGTCCATGATCACGAAATTTTCCGGCACCGGCAAGAACGAAGCGCTGAACGCAACCACCGTGCTCAACACGATGGCGCTGAACAAAGGCGCGCGGATCCTGCGCGTGCACGATGTGAAAGAAGCAACGGAAGCGATCCGCATTACGTCTTACCTGCGCGGCCTGTGCTGATGTTTTTAAAACCCGCGTAATCCATGGCTAATGGATAAATTTGCCGCCATGAACAACCTCCCCGTGCTGCTCTTCCTTGCGTTCCGCTGGCTCGACCTGCTGGATATTTTTCTCGTCGCCGTGCTGATCTACCAGCTGTACCGCCTCGTGAAAGGAACAGCGGCGCTGAACATTTTCATCGGCATCGCGTTCTTTTACGTTTTCTACATCGTCGTCGACCTCATGCGGCTGGAACTTTTTTCCACCATTCTCGGCGAATTCATCAATGTCGGCGTGATCGCGTTGCTCATTGTTTTCCAGCCGGAACTGAGGCGGTTCTTCCTGTTCGTCGGCTCGTATAATGTCGTCACCAACCAGAAATTCCGCAAAGCGCTTTTTTCGTGGAAAACACCTTCGAAAACAACGGGCACGGACGTCGGTGCGGTAGTGAAAGCCTGCCGCAACATGTCGGAATCGAAGACCGGGGCGATCATCGTGTTCACGCGCGGGAACGACCTCAGCTTTTACGCGAACACCGGCGATCCCGTGGATGCGCGCATTTCCGTACGCATGCTCGAAAGCATTTTTTTCAAGAACAGTCCCCTGCACGACGGCGCGGTGCTCATCACGGGCAACACGATACGAGCAGCGCGGTGCGTGCTGCCGGTTACGGAGAACGACGATTTCCCCGCGCACCTGGGCATGCGTCACCGCGCAGCGGTTGGAATTACGGAAAATACGGACGCGATCGCCATTGTTGTTTCCGAACAGACCGGCGAGATCTCCGTTTCCATGGAAGGGGAGATGCAGAACAACATCACGCCGGAGCAGTTGCGAAACATCCTGGAGAAGAAGCTTGACAATTAAAAATTTGCCGGACGCGTTGGCAGGTTTCCAGCGGGCAACCGCCAATCGGAAATTGGAAATATCTTTGCAGCCATGTACAAGGCGATCATCCGGCCGGTATTGTTTCTTGTCGACCCGGAAAAAATTCACCACTTCGTTTTCAGTGTCATTAAGTTTTCGTTCCGCATTCCCGGCATCGCGTCGCTCATGCGCGCCATTTACCAGGTAAGATCACCGAAACTGGAAACCACGCTTTTCGGGATAAAATTTCCGAACCGCGTCGGGCTTGCCGCAGGATTTGACAAGAATGCGAAACTGTTCGATGAGCTCGGCGGACTCGGTTTCGGCTTTGTGGAAATCGGGACCGTCACACCGGAACCTCAACCGGGAAATGACAAGCCGCGCATGTTCCGCCTGAAAGCCGACAGCGGCCTCATCAACCGGATGGGCTTCAACAACGAAGGCGCGGAAGCGGCGGCGAAACGGCTGCGCAAACGGAAAACGAACATCGTCATCGGCGGGAATATCGGCAAGAACAAAATCACGCCGAACGGGAACGCGGGCGACGATTATGAAAAATGTTTCCTCGCGCTGTTCGACGTTGTCGATTATTTCGTTGTCAACGTCAGCTCGCCGAATACGCCGAACCTTCGTGCGCTGCAGGACAAAGCTCCGCTGACGGAGATCCTGCTGCGCCTGGAAAAGCTGAATGCGCAGAAGCCGGTCCGGAAACCCATCCTGCTGAAGATCGCGCCTGATCTCACCGATTCACAGCTCGACGACATCATCGACATTGTAAAAACAACCGGCATCGACGGTGTTGTGGCCACGAACACGACCATTTCACGCGAAAATCTCCGCACGCCTTCCTCTGTTCTCGAAGCCATCGGCGCAGGCGGACTCAGCGGAAAACCATTGACGAAAAGGTCGCTGGAAGTGGTGAACTATCTTTCCGAAAAATCCGGCAAAGCATTTCCGATCATCGGCGTGGGCGGAATTCACACAGCAGAAGATGCGATCGCCATGCTGAATGCGGGCGCGAGTCTCGTACAGGTATACACCGGCTTCATTTACGAAGGACCGGGAATTGCGAAGAAGATCAATAAAGCGCTGCTGCAGATACAAAGCTGAGTTCACCCCAGCTTCGCGTCCATTGTGATCACCGTATTCAGCGATTTCGAGACGGGGCAGTTCGCTTTCGCATCTTCTGCACATTCCCTGAATTTCTCAGGCGTGATGCCCGGAACTTTCGCCGTGCAGATGAGATGTGAAAATTCGATCGTGCCGTTCGCCAGCTGGTTCTCGCATTTCGTTTCGATCGATTCCGGCGTGAATCCTGCTGCACCAAGCACGAAAGCCAGCTTCATCGAGAAACACCCGGCGTGCGCGGCGGCGAGAAGCTCTTCGGGGTTCGTTCCCGGTCCGTCCTCGAAACGCGATTTGTACGAATAGGATACGTTGTTGAGCAATTGGCTCTGCGTGGTGAGCTTGCCGGTGCCTTCTTTCCCGGTTCCGAGCCAGACGGCGGTTGCATTTCTTTTCATATTGATTTTTTTGAGCGGTGAAGGGCTAAAATAGATATTCCTTCCGGACATCCGGGCATTGAAAACAATAAGTCGTATTTATCTTTACGTCATGGCAGAATCGGTACAGCTTGTCGAATGCCCGCGCGATGCAATGCAGGGACTTCATACGTTCATCCCGACGGAAAAAAAGATCAGCTACATCAACAGCCTGCTGAAATGCGGGTTTCACACGATCGATTTCGGAAGCTTCGTTTCTCCGAAAGCAATTCCCCAGCTGCGCGACACGGCGGAAGTACTCGGGAAACTTGATCTTTCTTCTTCCCCGTCGAAGCTTCTTGCGATCATCGCCAACGTACGGGGCGCAGAAGACGCGCTGAAATTCGACGAGATCAGCTACCTCGGTTACCCGTTCTCCATTTCCGAAACGTTCCAGAAACGCAACACAAACGCGACGATCGAACAATCGCTGGGAAGGGTGGAAGAGATCCAGCAGCTTTGCGTGCGTCACAGCCGGGAGCTCGTCGTTTACATTTCCATGGCATTCGGGAATCCTTATGGCGATCCGTGGAATGCGGACGTCGCGGTAGAATGGACGAAACGGCTTTCCTCCATGGGAATAAAGATCATTGCGCTTGCGGATACGATCGGTGTTTCGAACCCCGAAAACATCTCGTACCTTTTTTCTACGCTTATTCCCGAATTCCCGGGCATCACGATCGGCGCGCACCTCCACACAACGCCCGGCTCCTGGAAGGAAAAAATGGAAGCCGCCTGGAATGCCGGCTGCCGGAGGTTTGACAGCGCTGTCAAGGGATTCGGCGGCTGCCCCATGGCCACCGACAAGCTGACGGGAAACATGGCCACGGAAAATGTGCTGAGCTTCCTCGATGAAAAGAAAGTAAGCACGGGCATCGACCGTTCGCAGTTCGTGCGGTCGGTGGGGGAAGCCGGTTCCGTGTTCCCTTCGGAATAGGCAAAAAAAAACCGGCATTGCTGCCGGTTCATTCGTGGAAGTATTTTCAGTTAATGATTCCCGAGGTCTTCGAAGCTTACGTCTGAGCTGACGTGATTGGTCTGCGCTTCGTGGTGGTTATCCTGGGGCATTTCATGATTAACGTGGTTAGCCTGCCCGTTGCCCTGTGCGTTGCGGATAAAATTGATCGCTTCCAGGAGCCCGTCGGCGAATTTATCGAAGTCTTCCTTGTAAAGGAAAAGTTTGTGTTTTTCGTAGTGGAAGCGGCCGTCATCGCCGAAACGTTTCTTGCTTTCCGTGATGGTCAGGTAATAATCATTTCCCCGCGTTGCCTTAACGTCAAAGAAATAAGTCCTTTTTCCCGCCTTGACCGGCTTGGAGAAAATCTCCGCCTGGTCATTGTAACGCTGCTCATTGTTTCCTTCGTGGTTCATGCTTTTATGTAGTGGTGTTAAGCAAAAATAGCAAAAAACCTTAATTAGCCCTGAATTTTCTAATATATTTATCACATAAAACCTATCCGACAAAATCTTGTAACAACATGAAGAAAAACTACCTGATTCTTTCCAGCCTGTTCATTTTCTGCACTTTAGCAGGATTCGCACAACCGGCAGGCTGGAGCTACTCATTGCCTCTCACCATAACTGAGAACTCCGGTTCGCTGGTTACGGATTACCAGGCAAAACTGATCATCGACACGCAAACGCCTATTGGGGCGGGACAGATGCAGACCAACGGTGATGATATCCGTTTCGGGAAAGACTGCGCCGGGAATACCCTCTACAATTACTGGATTGAATCGGGTATAAACACCACAACAACAATTATATGGGTGAAGATTGATACCCTGTTCGCTTCGTCCACGAGGACCTTCTACATGTTCTATGGGAATAATGCGGCTACGCCTGTTTCTGCAGTCAACGGCACTTTCTTCGGACCGCAGTCTTCTACTGACAGCGTGGCTTCCGGCAGCGCGGGTGGAGTCGGGAACAGCCAGCGCGGTTTCCGTTTTTCGCCGAACGAGGATATTCTCGTGACCGATTTCGGGAAACGCGAACCCACCGGAACGACGCGTTATGTGACGCTGTTCGATTTCTCCACGCAGGCCATTGTAGCGCAGACACAGGTGAGCGGGCCTGCAGCTCAATATTCCTATTCTGGTCTCGCTAATCCTGTCTGGCTGACAACGGGCACACAATATGTGCTCGAACTTTACCAGGGTGCGAGCGACGGTTACTATTTCGGAACATCTTCGCAGATCGGGCAGGCGCTGACGTATTATGATATGCGTTACTGTAACAGCTGTACGCAGAATTCGTTCCCCACCAATACGCTCAGCAATTACCAATACGGTTACCCGGATTTGTGGTATTATACCAAGAACAATGTTTCACCGGCCCCCACCGTGGGTACCGGAACCGCGTTGTCCGTAAATGCAGGTCCTGATGCAGCTTTCTGCTACGGTGATTCTGCAATGATCGGCGGAACAGCGACAGGAGGGAACAGTCCTTACGTTTATGCATGGTCGCCGGCAACGGGAATTTCTTCTCCTTCATCAGGGACTACGTATGCAAATCCGCTTTCCACTACAACTTATACGCTCACCGTTTCTGATAATACAGGATGCGTTTCAAGCGATGTGGTGACCGTGACGGTAAATCCGTTACCGGTGGTTGTCGCCACAGCTAACCAGATGAGCGTTTGCCCGGGCGGACAGGTAATCCTTGCGGCCAGCGGCGCTTCCACTTACAACTGGCTGCCGGTGAACATGACAGGCGCAACCATCACGGACACGCCGCTTTCCGCAACAACGTATTCCGTTATCGGAACGGATGTAAACGGATGCACAGATACCGCGACACAAATGGTCGGGGTATATACGCCTCCTGTCGTTCTTGCCACCGGAACTTACGCTTCCATTTGCGACAATGCGATCACCACGCTTACGCTTTCTGCTTCCGGAGCGTCGACGTATTCCTGGATGCCCATCAGCGCAAGCGGCGACACTGTTACGGATCTTCCTTCGATGTCCACGACGTATACAGTTGTGGGAACGGATGTGAACAGCTGCACGGATACTGCGTATTTCTCAGTAACTGTAATGCCTTCGCCGGTCGTTGCGGTAACAGGAAGCGACAGCATTTGCGCAGGTTCATGCACAGTGCTCATGGCCACTGCAACGGGAGGAACACCTTCGTATTCGTATTCCTGGGCGCCGTCCGGAAATACCACACCGACAGATACGGAATGTCCTACAGCTTCCAGCTGCTATACGGTGACAGTTGCCGATGCGAACGGCTGTGCGGATACACAGACCGTATGCAATTACGTTTTCCCTGCTCCTTCGGTGGTCTCCACCGGGCCGCCCGCTGTCTGCGCCGGTGATTCCGCTACGCTGAATGCAACCGGTGTGAACATCAGTTCCATCTCGTGGTCACCGTCCACCGGGCTCAATACGGCTTCCGGTTACACAGTGGTCGCAAGCCCTGCGGCAACGACAACTTATACGGTTGTCGGGACTTCCTCCGACGGATGTTCGGATACAACCACGCAGCTGCTTACTGTGAACCCGCTGCCTTCGGTTTCCTACACATCTTCGGTTGATACGGTTTGTGCAACGGATCCTGCATTTGCGCTGAGCGGCGGATCTCCCGCAGGTGGTGTTTATTCCGGCCCGGGCGTAACGGGATCGAACTTCAGCCCGTCTTCGGGTAATGGCTCGCATACGATCACCTACACTTACACGGACGCGAACAGCTGCAGCGCTTCCGCAACGCATGCGATCGTTGTCGATCCGTGCACGGGAATCCAGTCGTACCAGTCAACGGGTGGTGTAACGATCTTCCCCAACCCGTTCAGCACTTCTTTCACCATCAGCCGCGAGACGGACGAGAATGCAACGGCTCTCATCACGGATGTGAACGGGAAAGTGGTGAAAACGGTGCAGCTGAATTCATCTTCCACGCAGATCAGCACGGAAGATCTTGCGACAGGTGTCTATATGATCCACATTATTTCGGACAAGGGCGAACAGGTGTTCAAGCTCGTCCGGGAAAACTAAAGAAAACCTTTTCAGAACCAGAAAGTCCCCGGCTCCCGGGGACTTTCTATTTTTCCTGCAGTTCTTCGATCTGCTTGCGGTAAAGTTCCCAGTACACGCCTTTTTTGTCCAGGAGCGCATTGTGATTTCCCTGTTCGATGATCCTGCCGTTATCGAGAACGATGATCTGGTCGGCCTGGCGGACGGAGGAAACGCGGTGACTGATAATAACGGTGGTTTTTCCTTTCATGATGCGGCGCAGGTTGCCGAGAATTTCATCTTCGGTCTCTGTGTCGACAGCGGAAAGACAATCGTCGAAAATGAGAATGTCGGGATGCTTGAGGATAGCGCGCGCGATGGAAATGCGCTGCTGCTGTCCGCCCGAAAGTGTAACGCCCCGTTCCCCGACAAGCGTTTCGAATTTGTCCGGGAACTCCATAATGTTGGCATACACCGCTGCGTCTTTGGCGGCGCGCTCGATCGCTTCCCGGTTCTTGTCGAGATCGCGAAGGTCGTGGAGACTGAAACCGATATTGCCGGCCACGGTTTCCGAGAAAAGAAAAACTTCCTGCGGAACATATCCCGTTTTTTCGCGGAGATCGCCCAGGTTTATTTTCCGTATGTCCTTTCCGTCGATAAGAATTTCTCCCGAAGACACATCTTCGAGACGGACAAGCAGTTTCCCGATCGTCGATTTTCCCGAACCGGTTTTCCCGATCAGGGCCAGCGAGGCGCCCGGTTCTACCGTGAACGAAATGTGATCGACAGCCGTAATTCCCGATTCAGGATAAGTGAACGTCACGTTCCTGAATTCGATCTTTCCTTCAAGTTCAAGCGGCTCTGTTGTCGGGTTGGTGATCGCCGGTTTTGTTTTCAGGAATTCGTTGATGCGTTCCTGCGAAGCGGCTGCACGCTGCACGAGCGAGGTGACCCAGCCCAGCGAAGCAATGGGCCACGTGAGACGGATCACGAAGAGAACGAATGCATTGATCGTGCCCGGCGTTATTTTCCCCTCGATGGTTTCATATCCGCCGATAAGAACAGTGAGTATGATGCTCGAGCCGATGAGCACCATCATGAACGGCTGGAACATCGCTTCCGTTTTTGCAAGGCTCATGTTCCTCGTTTTGTATTCTTCAGCGGCCGAGGTAAAACGTTCCTTCGAGACGTCCTCGCGCGTAAACGCCTTCACAACACGGATGCCGGAAAATGTTTCCTGCGCATACGTGGAAAGGAGCGAAAGCTGCTGCTGTACATTCAGGCTTTTCCGGTTGATGATGTTGCTGACGTAATAGATCGATATGACAAGCACGGGGAGCGGGGCCAGCACGAAAAGAGAAAGCCGCGCATCCTGGCTCACCATGAAGGAAATAGTAATGATAACCGTGATGAGCGTGGTTGTCGTGTACATGACCGCAGGACCGATGTACATGCGCACGCGGCTGACGTCTTCGCTGATCC
>DASTSF010000623.1:0-4123 GCA_035760825.1 Bacteroidia bacterium | reverse complement strand
CCAGGCGATCGGCGATCACCAGCAGATCGTTGCAAGAATCTACGCCGGTGTCGGTGTTCCGGGAAAGAATTTCCCGACGCTTCCGCTGGAAAAAAGCTTTTACGGGGGCGGCGCGAACGGCATCCGCGCCTGGGAGTCGCGCAGCCTCGGGCCAGGTTCCTATTCGACGCCGGCCGACCAGAAATATTCGCAGTTCGGCGACATACAGATCGAATACAACGTCGAGCTCCGTTTCAAAATCACGAAAACGCTCAACGGCGCGCTGTTCGCCGACGGCGGAAATATCTGGCTGCTGAAATACGATTCCGCCCGCGCGGGTGCCAACTTCACGAAAAATTTCTACAACGATTTCGCGTTCGGACCCGGCATCGGCCTGCGCTACGATCTCGGCTTTTTCATCATCCGCCTCGACTGGGCCGCGAAGATCCGCGATCCTTCCTATGACTACGGCGAAAGATGGTACGTTCCGGGCCGCCGGCCGCTTTCCACCAATCTCAACTTCGGGATCGGCTACCCGTTCTGATCCTCCTCACCATTTGATTTACAATCTGTTAACCCAGGCCGGAACTGTATTTGACGACCGGAGGAAAAGGATTCTGTGCATAGTAAAAAATGTTACTTTTGCTGCCCTGAAACGTCCAAAAAACCAGCATTCGAATGGCCCTTTCAAAAATCAAAGAACTTCTTGGCAATCAAGCTGATAGTTTGCTGAACCATACCTGCAAAACAGTTTCCCGCGACCAGCTTCACCTGCCGGGTCCTGATTTTGTCGACCGCATTTTCAGCATCAGCAACCGTAATCCGCAGGTGCTGCGCAGCCTGCAGGCCATTTATGGTCATGGCCGCCTGGCGGATACCGGGTATGTTTCCATTCTCCCGGTCGACCAGGGCATCGAACATTCCGCGGGCGCTTCTTTTGCGCCCAACCCGATCTATTTCGACGGGGAAAATATTGTGAGGCTCGCGATCGAAGGCGGATGCAATGCGGTTGCCACCACGTTCGGCGTGCTCGGGAGCGTTTCGCGCAAATACGCGCACAGAATTCCGTTCATCGTCAAGATCAATCACAACGAATTTCTTTCCTACCCGAACCGTTACGACCAGAACATGTTCGGCTCCGTGGAAGATGCGTGGGAGCTCGGCGCAGTGGCCGTCGGCGCCACCATCTATTTCGGATCGCCCGAATCGTCCCGCCAGATCATCGAAGTGTCGCAGGCGTTCGAGCGCGCGCACGAGCTGGGAATGGCAACCGTTCTCTGGTGCTACCTGCGTAATCCGGGGTTCAAAAAAGACGGCGTCGATTACCACGCTTCGGCCGACCTCACAGGCCAGGCCAATCATCTTGGCGTCACGATCCAGGCCGACATCATCAAGCAGAAGCTCCCGGTGAACAACGGCGGGTACAACGCGGTGGGTCACGGAAAAACAAGCCCGAAAGTTTATTCCGAGCTGACCACCGATCACCCGATCGATCTTTGCCGCTACCAGGTGCTCAACTGCTATTCAGGCCGCATGGGCCTGATCAACTCCGGCGGAGAATCGAAAGGCGCTTCCGATCTTGCCGAAGCAGTGACGACCGCCGTGATCAACAAACGCGCCGGCGGACAGGGACTGATCTCGGGCCGGAAAGCATTCCAGAAGCCGATGAAGGAAGGTGTCCAGCTGCTGAACGCGATACAGGATGTGTACCTGGAAAAAGAAATTACGATTGCGTAACCGGCAGACCTTCTTCCGATTACTACAGTCCGTCGATATGCATAAACGCCCCTTTTCAATTTAGTTAACTTCGTAAATCGTAATTCGTAAATCAATACATCCCGAATGAGTTGGTTCAAAAGGATAAAAGGAGGCATCACCACATCAACAAAGGAGAAGAAAGAAACTCCGGAAGGTCTCTGGCACAAATGCCCGTCCTGCAAAAAGGTTTTTCCGACCAACGAGCATGCGGCCAATTACTTTGTATGCCAGAACTGCGATTACCACGACCGCATCAATTCCGAAGAATATTTCGCGATACTTTTTGATGAGCACCAATTCACCGAGCTGGACCCGGACCTGACGTCCGGCGATCCGCTGCATTTCGAAGACACGAAAAAATACCCCGACCGCCTTGCCGATTCGCAGAAGAAGACCGGTCTGAAAGACGCGCTGCGCACCGCGCATGGCAAGATCAACGGGCGCGACCTCGTCGTATGCTGCATGGATTTTTCCTTCATCGGCGGATCGATGGGATCCGTGGTGGGTGAAAAAATATCACGCGCCATCGATTACTGCATTGCCAACCGTTACCCGCTGATGATCATTTCCAAATCGGGCGGGGCACGGATGATGGAGGCGGCCCATTCGCTCATGCAGATGGCAAAAACCTCCGCCAAGCTTTCCCTTCTCGCGGATGCGCACCTGCCCTACATTTCCCTGCTGACGGACCCGACGACCGGTGGCGTCACCGCATCTTACGCCATGCTCGGCGACGTCAATATTGCAGAGCCCGGCGCGCTTATCGGGTTTGCCGGACCGCGCGTGGTGAAGGAAACGATCAAAAAAGATCTTCCGAAAGGATTCCAGACATCCGAGTTCGTTCTTGAGCACGGCTTCCTGGACGCGATCATCAACCGTAAAGACCTCAAAGCAAAAACGGCGCAGCTGCTGGAGTTCTTTATGCAATAAAGCCATCGCACCAGGCGTGTTTTCCTCATTCATAAACAATCATGAAGATCGTCCGGCCCTTTAAATCGCTTCCCCCGCTCAATAAGAAAGAGCTGAACTTCGATTTTGTCGACTACGCCTGGTTCACCGGGTATTTCACGGAAGACGAAGTAGCCCGGATCCGCACACTCTGGAGCAGCGACCTCGCGGATGAGGCCGAAGTGAACAACGCGGGACAGGCGCTTTCACGGAATGACCTCCGCAAATCGCAGGTGATGTTCATCCGCCCCGACGGGCAGGAATGGATCTACGACAAACTTGCGAAAGCGTGCATACAGCTCAACACGAAACGTTTCCAGTTCGACATCCGTGGTTTCCAGACCGAGTTGCAGCTGGCCAATTACAGCGACCAGGGTTTTTTCGACTGGCACATGGATTTCGGCGCAGGCGACATTTCCAACCGCAAGCTCAGCATCACGGTGCAGCTTTCCGATCCGGACGAATATGAAGGCGGCGATCTCCAGTTCATGATCAACCAGAATATCCACACGGCGCCGCGCGCAAAAGGCACGGCCGTTATTTTTCCTTCTTTCGCGCTGCACCGCGTAACGCCCGTTACGAAAGGCAGCCGCATGTCTATCGTCGGCTGGATCGCCGGAACGCCCTACAAATAAGCGATTGCGGTAAAACACATTGCATGCCGGGGCGGAGAAAAAGATATTTCATTTCGAAAACACTCCCCGGGCAAATTTCAAAAGGCGATTTTATGAACGTGGCACGTTTATAAAACAATCCGCGATGAGAGGCATTTTTAACACTTTCCCTTACGCGTATTTCCTACTTTTGGCGTAACCCTAATTTACAACTTTATGAAACCTCAATGGAAGATCATAATGCTGATCACGGCATTATGCATTACACGCATTCTGTCTGCACAGCAGGCAGACCGCAGCGCATTCAGGCCTGCATCCGCAACGAACGCAGGTACCACCGTAAAACCGGATTTCCGGCCAGCCTTCCTGGCTTACGATTACGACGACTATGACCTGGCCAAGCACAAGCGCAGGAAAAAACACAAAGGAGGAGGAAGAGGACGCGACCAGGCCTTCGGGCAGGGCAAATTTGTCATCACGGCCGGCTACGGATTTCCCAATCTCACGAAAGCCGTTTTTAAAGCTTATGAGTCGAACCTCGGATTCAAGGTATCCGGCTTCGGGCCCATGCACGTGAAATTCGATTACGGCGTTACCGATAAGCTCAGCCTTGGCCTGAGCATCCGTTACCTCAGCTACAAAGTCCAGTGGACCGATGAAGAATCGATCACGACGTATGATTCGCTGGGCAACCCGAACGGAACGGTCAGCAAGGATTATACGTCCGGCTACAAAGGATCTGCCCTCGGGATCATGGCTCACATGAACCTTCACTTTGCCACCGGAGCCAAGATCGATCCCTACTGGGGCATTGGTATCGGTTA
>DASTSF010000622.1:0-5617 GCA_035760825.1 Bacteroidia bacterium | reverse complement strand
GGGGAACTGCTGAGGTAGATCAGCAACGGAAGTTTCCTGTTCCCGGTAATGCTTTTTACCAGCGCGATGTTCCCGGTAATGTTCTCCACCGTGCGCAGTGTGCTTTTGGAAAGTGAAACGAGAATACCGTCATCGTCGATCCAGTACGTCGCGATCTCTCCTTCGTATGTTTTGCGGTCGGTGGGTGGCTGCATGTTTTTTTCTAAAAGCAAAATTACTTTGTTGAAAGGTACTGTAACGCAGATGCCAGGAGAACATTTGCGTTTACCTGGTATTCTATAACTAAAAAACCCCGGCACATGACGGGCCGGGGTCTGGATCTTTCAATGAAAACTTACTGTATCACCAGCTTCTTGTGCATCGGCTGGTTGTTTCCGTCTTCCATCGTCATGTAATACGTTCCTTTCGCAAGCGTTGAAAGCGGGAGACTGAATGTGTTTTCTCCCGGGTTCATGTTTTTCGCTTCCATTTTGTAAACGTACACCAGCTGTCCGAGCTCGTCATAAACCGAGATCACATAGCCGGAAGAAGAATACGGGCATTGCACCGTGAAATTTCCGTCAGACGGGTTCGGGAAAACATTCACCAACTGGTCGAGCACGTTTTCATGAACAGAGAATGCAGCGATCGGAACATCTTTCAGGTTCGATTCGGAGGTTACAATGTTTCTCGACGGGCTGCAGCTGAGCGCCCATACCGTCTGCAGCTTGTAGCGGATGTCCACCACGTTCACCGACATCGGCGGGTTCTGGTCGGTGTAAAGATTGGTTGTTCCCGCAACGGAATCAATCACCTGCCAGTTGCCCATGCCCGTGCTGTCGCGGAGGATGCGGTAATAATCAACGGTCGCACCTTCATAAAGACTCCAGTTCAGGTTGACCGTATTTCCGAGACCGACGTTCGCCTGCAGGAACAGCGTGCGGTGATGCGCGCAGAGCGGACTTTCATTTCCGCACGAATCGACGGAAGAAAGCTCGTAACGGAAATACGTGGTGTTCGGATCTGCAGTCGGAACATAAACCGAATCGACATAAACGCTGAGCGAATCATACGGAACAGAACCGATGTGCACGTAGTTGTTCGCAGTGATCTCGCGATAAACGCGGAACGAATCAATGTCCGTCGCCACCGGTTTGTTCCAGATCACGTGGTTGTAAACGGAGTTTCCGTCAACCGTCACTTCGCAGATGTCCACCGGCGTTACCTGGTCGAAATTGAAGCTGAGCTGTGAAGGTGCGCCGGTTCCGCAGGCGTTCTGCGCATAGACTGTTGCCGCACCCGGACTTGCGCCCGGTGCGAAATCAACCGTGATGCTGTTCGTACTGTCGCCGGAAACGATCGTCGCTCCGGGAGGCAATGACCAGACGTAATACGACGCATTATTCACGGGCGGAACGGAGAAAACAATTCCTGTTGAGATCGGGCAGATCGCGAGCGTGGCAGGTCCGCTCATGGTTCCTGCAGGATCGGGCAGCGGATTCACAATAAGATTGAGCGTATCTGATGTTGCGCCCATTCCGCACGCGTTCGTTCCCGTCACGTAAACCGGGCCGGAGATCGCCGTCGTGCTGAAATCGACCGTGATGCTGTTCGTGTTGTTGCCGGCAGTGATGTTCGCTCCCGGCGGAAGATGCCAGTCGTAGCCGGTTGCATTGGCAATGGTGTTCACGCTGAACGTAACAGCGGAATCTCCCTGGCATACAGCGGACGGTCCGGTGACGGTTCTGCCGCTGTCCGGAAGCGGGTTGACGACAACGTCGAGCGGGGCGGAAGGAGTTCCGGTTCCGCAAACGTTTTGTCCGTACACAACAATTTGTCCGTTCGTTGCGCCCGGACCGAAGTCGACGGTGATCGAGTTCGTGTTTTGTCCCGTGGCAATCGAGGAACCGCCCGGGATCGACCACACATAGGAAGTTGAATTTGAGATCGCGCTTACGAAATAGCTCACGCTGAACTCACCCTGGCACACCGTGTCCTGTCCGAGCACTGAAGATGCAGGCGCGGGAAGCGGTGCGACTGTAACAGCGAGTGAAGACGATGTTCCGTTTCCGCAGCTGTTCACACCGGACACGGTGACGTTGCCTGAAACGGCTGAAGAACCGTAATCGACGGTGATCGATGATGTGCTGTCACCGCTGACGATCGTTGCACCAGCCGGAACAGTCCATTCGTAATAATTGGAATTGTTCAGTGCAGAGATAGAATAGGTGACACCGGTTTGTCCCTGGCAGATAATGCCGGTCTGGTTAGTGGTGATCGTGCCCGCCGAGTCAGGAAGAGGATTCACATTCAGCATATAGCCGACGGAAGAAGTTCCTGCACCGCAGCTGTTTGTTCCGATCACATCCACCGTTCCGCTTTGTGCGGAGCCCGAGAAATTGACGTAGATCGTATCATTGCTCGGGTTCCCGATAATGGTTGCGCCGGAAGGCAATGTCCACGTGTAGCCGGTTGCGTAAGGTATTGAAGGTGTAGTGAACATAACGTTGTTCTGTCCCTGGCAGACGGAAGACGGACCGTTGACGGAGCTTGTGTTCACCGGCAGCGGATTTACCGTGACGTTGTAGATCGGTGATGCTGCACCTGCGCCGCAGCTGTTCACGCCCTGGACCTGCACGGAACCGGAAGACGCGTTGGAGTCGAAATCAACAATGATCGTCGGGGTGCCTGCTCCGTTCACGATGGTTGCGCCCGGCGGCAGTGCCCAGTTGTAGCTGGTGGCATAGGCGATCGGGAGAACGGAATAAGTTACGCCTGTCTGTCCCTGGCAAACCGTGGACGGTCCGGAGATCGTGCCGGAACCAGCGGGATATTGGTTGATCGTAATGAACTGCGTCGTCGTGCTGTTTCCGCCCACGTTATCATTGATCGTCAGCGTGACGGTAAATGTTCCGGGACCAGTGAACTGGATGTTCGACGGGTTCTGCTGGCTCGAGTTGGACGGTGAAGGTGCGATCGGCCCGGTGAACGACCAGCTCCAAGAAGTGATCGTTGTGCTGGGTGCGAAAGAAGCATCGGTGAATGAAATGTTGTTCACCTGCAAGGCGGTTGCGCAAAGGTTTTGCGGCGACCACGTGAATCCGGCGGTGAGCGGACAGTTCGTGCGCTTGATGCTCACGTAGCTGACGGAAGGATTGCACGGCGAGCTGGTGATCGTCCATGCAAGGCGGACCGAATCGCCGACTGTCAAACCTGTAAGCGTCGTTGTCGGAATGTTCACGTTGCCGAGATTGGCCGTAGTTATGGAAACATTCGACGTGTAAGCGATGGACCATACACCTGTTCCGACCGAAGGCGCATTTGCACCGAGCGTCGCCGTTCCTGTACAGATCTGCTGATCAGGTCCGGCGTTCGAAGGCGTCGGTGGCGGACTCACCGTAACCACGAAGGTCTGCGTAGTTGTTGCGTTATTCGAAGCACCGTCATTCACCGTAACGGTGATCGTTGCGGATCCTGTTGCGCTCGGTACAGGCGTGTACGAGAGCGAACCGGTGGCGTTCGGAGATGTGTACGTCACGGTCGGGTTCGGGATAACGGAAGTGTTGTTCGACGTGGCGGTGACGGTGAGCGTTTGTGTTTCATTTGCTGCACCCGTTCCGACACCGGAGAAGTTCACCGTCTGCTGGCCGGAATTCTGGCAGATCGCCGGCGGATTGCTGATAGCCGACAAGGTCGGTGGTGTATTCAGTGTTTGTGTATTCGAAGAAGCGTACGGCGCGGTCAGGTAATTCGTCGTGCACGTCGATCCGTTGTATTCGAAGATCGCGAAATAATAATACGTGTTCGACTGGAGGTTGGTGACCGTAACAGAATTGCTGTTGCCGTTGTAAACGCAATATTCTCCACCGCCGACATCCGTTCCGGAACCGAAAACGGAATTGCCCGTGTAGGTTGTTCCGTCAGCGGGAAGAATAGTGACGGCGCCACCCTGCCTGCACACGACGATACGGTTTGCGCCGGTACCGGGTGTGAAATTAAGCGTGATAGAACTTTGCGTAACGCCCGAGAACGTGAGGTTGGAAGCAGTGCTCGGCGGTTCCGAAGCAAGCGCGTTCATTGCATTCGAAAGAATATTGACGCTTGATCCGAAGGTCGAGGCGAGAATATCCGATTTTCCGTCCTGGTTAAAATCGCCGATGCTGAGGCAGGCCGATTCCGAACCTGCGGTCGCATAATCGACGCGCGTGGCGAATCCGTACGGACCTGTCGCTTCGAAAACAGAAACGGTGTTCGCGCTGGAATAACCTACAGCGAGATCAATTTTTCCGTCGCCGTCAAGATCATTGCTGGCAAGGGCGATAGGATTGGAACTCGCCGTCGTCAGCTGGTTGGCATAAGAGAATGAAATGGAGCCGACGGTTGAATTGTTGCCGTAAAGACGGACCGTGTTGTTCGAAAGCGCAACGGCGATATCCGCTTTCCCGTCGAGGTTGAAATCACCGGTCGTTAGTCCATTGACGTTCCCGGTGCCGGCAGAGAATGCCTGCACGGCAGCGAACGTGACGGAACCCGGTGTGCTGGTGCTGCGCATCGCATAGAAATTCGTTCCGCCCGATTGACCGACAGCGATATCCGCTTTTCCGTCGAGATCGAAATCACGCACAACAAGAGAGAACGGCGTGTTCGTTCCGATGTTGAAATCCTGCCGGGCGGCAAAATCAATATTTGTAATGGAGCCCGTATTCCGGAACACGGAAATATACGTTCCGGTGCCATAGCTGACGACAAGATCCGGGCGGCCGTCACCGTCGATGTCTCCTGATTTCACCATCGCAGGATAAGGAAGCGTTGCGAAATCAAAACGCGTTGCGGTCGAGAAATAAGTGCCGTTCCCTCTGAAAATGGAAACCTTTCCGCCGATGTAATCGGTCATGGCGACATCGGGTTTCGAATCGAGATCGAAATCGGCGCATTCCATGAAATAGGGATTCGTTACGGTTCCGTAGGTGTTCGCTGTAAATGCGGGAGGCGTGGTTCCGTTGCTGGAAGTTCCCCTGAAAGCATTGAAAACGCTGCCGCCGTAATCCTGCACCATGAAGTCGGATTTCCCGTCGTTATCGATGTCCTTGATCACGTTGCCGATCGTAGGACCGCTGGTCGTTACCGAAGAGTTCGTGAACGAGCTGGCGTTGATCGTTGCCGCGCAGGAAGAAGTGACGATGAATTCTTTCGAATAGGTTCCGGTCAATCCGTCAACCTGTACGGAAACCGGGTTGTAATTGGCGCCATAGGGAACCACAACGGTCAGCGATGTCGCGCTCGCCGCCGTAACCGTCGCTCTTGTTGCGCCGAAATACACAATGTTGTTGTAAACAGTGGAACCGAAGTTCGATCCCGTCAGCGTAACGACAGTTCCGACGGGTCCTGTTGCCGGCGACATATTGGTAATTACGGGAACCGCGCCTGCACCGGTCTGAACTTCACCTGTGCACATAAGTTCCGATCTGTAATTGTAGTAGGTCGGTGCGTCATCATCGTAGTCAAATACATTGAAATCATACCAGGTTCCCGGCGACAATCCCGTAACGGTGATCGAGCTTCCGCTGGAGGCATTCATCACGGCGTAATACGGTGTTCCGACGACGCTTCCGTTTCCGAATGTAGAGCTTGGGTAGTA
>DASTSF010000621.1:0-4973 GCA_035760825.1 Bacteroidia bacterium | reverse complement strand
GCTGGGAAAACAGCACGGATGTTTCCAATACACCGTACCGTACTTTGGTCTGCTATAAAGAAGGTGATCTCGGTGAAAATGTCTGCGGAACCAAATGCGATCCGCTCCCCAATGTTTGGACCGGCTTGTGGCGCAACGGCTGCGCCTATCCCGCTGCCGACGGATGCAATCCTGAAAATTCATTAAGCGGGCAGATCAGCTGGGACGGAACGACGGGCGCCATCGAAGTTCCGGACACGTACAAAAATCTTCGCTTCTGGCGCAACACATCGATCGCATCACTCGGTACCGGCCAGACCGCAACACTTTCTGCGGGTACGCTCGGTTACGAATGGGACTGGAACCAGTATACATCTTCCTATCCCGCAGGTCGCATCAGCATGTCGCGGACAGTGTTGAATTCACATACGCATAATTTGTCATTATACCGTGCGTCAAGCGGCGCGCTTGTATTCGGCGCGGGGACCGTGCAATGGTCGTGGGGACTGGACGGCAATCACGACCGCGGCGGTTCGGTAGAAGATGTGCGCATGCAGCAGGCGACGGTAAATCTTTTCGCCGATATGGGCGTGCAGCCGGCGACGTTGCAGGCAGGACTTGTTCCCGCCATCGCATCGACGGATGTGCAGGCGCCTGTTTCGGTGATCACTTCCCCGCTCAATGGAGATTCATTGACGAACGGCGTGCAGGTGACCATTTCAGGAACCGCCAATGATAATATCCTTGTAGCGGGCGTGGAAGTTTCTGTCGATGGCGGTGCAACGTGGCACGCAGCTTCGGGAACAACTGCATGGTCATACAGCTGGACGCCGCTCATCGCCGGACCCGTGAACATCAGGAGCCGTGCGTTCGATGATTCAGGAAATCTTGAAAATCCCGGGGCGGGAATTACCGATACGGTTTCGCTTCCTTTACCGGTGGTTTGTCCCTGCAGCATTTTCCAGCCGGCGGATACGCCTGCGGTTCAGCTGGCGAATGACGGACAATCCATTGAGTTCGGCGTGAAGTTTCAATCTGCCATCGCAGGATATATTACCGGTCTCCGTTTTTACAAAGGAAACGGAACGACAGGTACGCATGAAGGTCATTTGTGGACGGGTACAGGCACACTGCTCGCCGATGAAACCTACACTTCCGAAACCAGCAACGGGTGGCAGCTTGTTACGCTGAGCACTCCTGTTGCCATTAACGCGAATACGACATACGTCGCATCCTGCTACAGCAGCTCCGGCGATTACCCGTACACCGATCTGTTTTTCAGCAATGCGTTTACGCACGGACCGCTCCAGGCGCTTGCCGACGGAGAAGACGGACCCAACGCAGTTTATGCCTACGGTTACGGACCGACATTCCCGGAGAATTCCTACCAGTCGAGCAATTACTGGGTGGATGTTGTATTTGCAGACAGCGTCGGACCGGACACGATCCCGCCGGTAGTGAGCGCAACATCTCCCGCGAACGGAGCGACAAACGTGGCGACCGGAACTTCGCTTACCATAAATTTCAGTGAAAGCGCAGATCCTTCGACGGTGAACACATCGACGATCGAGCTGCGGGATGCATCGAACGCGCTCGTGCCTTCCATTGTTTCCTATAATGCAGCCACGCACAGCGCCACACTTATTCCCAATGCACCGCTTGCCTACTTGGAAACGTATACAGCAACGGTAAAAGGCGGTACAGGTTATTACCGCGTAAAGGATATTGCCGGCAATGCGATGATCGCTGATCATACATGGTCATTCACAACCGCCCCGGCCCCGCCGCCTTTTCCCGCGCAGGGACCCGGCGGACCGATACTGCTGATCGGAAGTTCGCTGAACCCGTTCAGTCTCTACCCGGTTGAAATTCTTCGTGCGGAAGGATTCAATGAATTCACCGCGATGGATATTGCCGATGTGAATGCGACGGTGCTTAACGCGTATCACGTAGTGATCGTCGGGGAGATTGCGCTGACTTCTCCTGAAGTTGCCATGCTGACGAACTGGACGAATGCAGGCGGAACGCTGATCGCATTTCGTCCCGATGCACAGCTCGCGCCGCTGATGGGAATTACACCGACCGGGAACACGCTTTCCGATCAGTACCTGATGGTGAACACAGCGACATCACCGGGCGCCGGGATCACTGCGCAGACCATGCAGTTTCACGGCACAGCGGACCTCTACACGCTTTCCGGTGCAGCAGCAGCAGCCACGTTGTATTCTGATGCAACCACACCGACAGCTTATCCGGCAGTCACAATAAATAACGTGGGAACGAACGGAGGACAGGCCGTTGCATTTACGTATGATCTCGCGCGCTCAGTTGTCTATACGCGCCAGGGAAACCCGGCGTGGGCGGGACAAAAACGCGACGGGCAAACTGGTCCCATCCGTTCCGACGATCAGTTCTTCCCGAATTATATTGATATGAATAAAGTGGCGATCCCGCAGGCGGATGAACAGATGCATTTGCTTTCGAATATTATTCTCAGCGGAAATATGGACCATGAACCGCTTCCGCGTTTCTGGTTTTTGCCGAAAGGATTAAAAGCGGCGATCGTAATGACCGGTGACAATCATGGAGATTACGGTATGCAGCCGCGTTTCGACCAGGATATCGCGCAGAGCACACCGGGCTGTTCGGTGAATGACTGGGAATGCATCCGTTCTACCGGTTACCTGTATGTAGGATCAATATTCACCGATTCGATGGCGCGTCATTATGATAGTCTTGGATTTGAAGTTGCGCTGCATGTGAATACGAACTGTTCGAACTTCAGCGCATTTCAATACAATTCATTCGTGACGACGCAGCTCGGCGGTTTCCAGGCGGCGTTCCCTTCCGTTCCTTCACCTTCGACCAACCGCAATCATTGCATTGCGTGGAGCGACTGGAGCACCGTGCCTGAAACAGAAGCAGCCAACGGGATACGTTTCGACGCCAACTATTATTACTGGCCGGATACGTGGGTGAACAATCGCCCCGGGATGTTTACGGGATCAGGAATGCCCATGCGTTTTGCAAAGCTCGATGGCAGTCTTATCGATTGTTACCAGGCGCCGACGCAGATGACGGACGAATCAGGAATTTCATTGCCGGGCTTCTGTGATTCGCTGCTGGATAAAGCAAATGGTCCGCAGGGATATTACGGTGTATTCGTCACCAATATGCATTTCGACCAGGCGAACCATCCCGGTGCAAATGCGATCGTCGCTTCGGCGCAGGCGCATCATGTTCCTGTTGTTTCCGCAAAGCAGATGCTCGACTGGATCGATGCGCGGAACAATTCTTCCTTCGGTTCCATCACGTGGAACGGCGACACGCTCGATTTTACAGTAAGCGCCGATACGAGTGCGCGCAACATGAAAGCGATGATACCGGTGCATGTGAATACTAAAACACTGATCAGCGTAACATTCAACGGCACACCGGTCGCTTACACGCAGGAGATCATCAAAGGAATATAATATGCATTCATCCCGGCGCAAAGCGGGAACTATGAAGCGATATACGATATAGCACCGGCGCTTGTCATTTCGAATGTAACAGCCACGCCGGGACTCAACGGAACGGCTGTAATTGCGTGGAACACCAACATCGCGGCAAATTCAAAAACAGATTACGACACGACAGCATCGGCGCTGACACGGCATGCAAACAACAGCTCGCCCGTGACCAGTCATTCCATGCTGCTCAGCGGACTTTCCGCGGGCATGACTTATTATTATCGCGTCACCTCCGTTGACGGAACGATGGATACTGCGACGGTGCCGGCTCCTCCTGCTGCGCCACTTAGCTTTATCATGCCTTCTTCTTTCTGTGCGCAGGATGAGCTGAATGCAGATTTTTCTGCCGGAACAGATACGAATACGGTGGTAACGCAAGTAGCGGACGGCGAAGTGAGGCTGCAGCCATTGCTGAATGAAGATTTTGCCGGCACCGGCGTTCCCGCAGGATGGACAGATGAGATCTGGGACGCCCAGGCAGGAGCAGTGACTACTTATAACGGAGGAAGCGTCAGCGTGAATGGAACGCACATCTATACTAATACAGCGTATGGTCCTTCAGCTTCCGTTGAATTTTCGGCTACGTTTACGCCGGGTAATTTTCAGAATGTCGGCTTTACGGCAGACCCTGCGTTCAACAGTCCGTGGGTCGTGATCGGGCAGGGAGTAAGCGACGGAAATATTTATGCGCGGACATCGAACAATGAAACAGTTCTTCTTGGTGCCGGGCTTCTGAATACGCCGCATGTATATCGCATCCAGCGTAACCCATCCACCGGTGGTTTTTCTTTCTACGTCGATGGAACGTTGATCGCCACGCCGGGAATTGCGCTGACCACGACCGCGAACCTTTATGTACAGGTGAGCGACTATCCAGCAGGCGGAGCTGCGCTGACGGTCGACTGGCTGAGAATTACACCTTATGTTTCCGCAGGAACATTCACATCACGCATCTTCGATCACAGCGATACGACGACGTGGGGAAATGTGATCTGGACCGACAGCATTCCCGCCGGAACCGGTTTATCCGTGTATGCGCGTGGAGGAAATACATCATCGCCTGACGCTACATGGTCGCCGTACCTCGCTCTTGTGAACGGATCGCCCGTGGGAATCACGTCCAGGTATTTGCAATACAAAGCAGATCTTACCACATCGGACAGCACGGTAACCCCGGCGCTGAAAGACATCGGCTTTGAATGCTCAACGGGTCCGGGCTCGTGCGTGCCGCCGCTCGCGTATATTTCCGCTGTCGACACTTCGCTCTGCCAGGGCGATGCGATCCAGCTGCGCCTCGACAGCGCCACCGGCGCATCACCTTATTCACTGGTGGTGAACGGCGTCGCTTACACGAACGTAACACCCGGGCAGGTCTTCGCCACTCTCTCCACTCCCGCGACGAGCTTGTGGGGAAGCGGCGGTTCTCCTGCAAATCCGAACGGGAATGACGGGCAACCGATCGAGGTCGGCGTGAAATTCCAA
>DASTSF010000620.1:0-15081 GCA_035760825.1 Bacteroidia bacterium | reverse complement strand
AGAATAACCGCCTGCACCGCCGGAAGGATTCACTGTTGCGCTGCCGGTCAAACCTCCGTTGCATGCGACATTCGTTACAGAAGATGTTGCGCTCAATGCGGTCGGTTGCGTGATGCTGAACGTTTGCGATTGAACACATCCGAGTCCGTCGGTAACCGTGCATGTGTACGTACCTGCACCAAGTCCTGAAGCATTCGCCGCATTTCCACCGGACGGCGTCCACGCATACGAGTAACCGGGTGTTCCGCCCGTCACGGTAACGGAAGCCGTGCCGTTTGCCCCGCCGAAGCAACTGACGTCAGCCTGGGAAGCCGGAGTAACAGTCGGACCTCCGGTGCTGTTTACGGAAACAGGAAAATTCTGAGAACACCCGTTTCCATCGGTAACGGCACAGGTGTAGCTTCCCGCCGCAAGTGAAGATGCCGTGGAAGCATTACCGCCCGAAGGCGACCACACGTAGGAATAACTTCCGTTTCCACCTGCCGGATTCACGGTGGCCGAGCCGTTGGTGTTGCCGCAGGTAGCCGCCGTTGAAGAAACGGTTGCCGTGATCGCTGCCGGTTCCGTGATCGTCACTGTTTGTGTCTGCGCACAACCCAGCTGATCTGTAACGAGGCAGGTGTAGGTTCCCGCCGCAAGCGAGGACGCCGTCGCGGCATTTCCGCCCGCGGGTGTCCACGCGTACGTGTAAGCCGGCGATCCGCCGGTCGCATTCATGGTTGCCGAACCTGTGCTGCCGCCATTGCAGAGAACGTCCGTCTGGGAAGAAAGCGTAACGGCCGGTCCTGCGGTGACGGTGACAACGATCTGGTTGCTTGCCGCGGTTACGCAGCTTCCGCTGATAGAAGACGTGGCGGTGATGGTGTGCGTTCCCACGGTCAATGCCGACGTCGTGTATGATGCGCTGGTTCCCGTTTGCAGAACAGTCGCTCCGTCGAGGAAAGTGTAGGTGTTGTATAATCCCCTCGGCAGCGGAACGGAAAATGTAATGGGAGACCCGGCGCAAAGCGAAACGTTTTGCGTGGTGATATCACACGACGTCCCGGTATACGTTTGCGTAAGCGTGGAATTCAGTATCGGGGGAGGTGCGCTTGCGCTGGAAGATATCGCATAGATATCGCTCGAACCGATGACTGCGGCACCGCCGTTGTTTTCCCAGGCAGCATACCATACTCCGCGCATCGCAGCCACATCGGGGTAAGTGCTGCTCACGAACTGGCTGGCGATCACTCCGCCGCTGCCGAATTTCCTGTACCAGACAATAGCCGGCGGCCACTGGTCCTGCCACACATTCACCGCACCTCCGTTCCCGTCGGCGCAGATCTCCTGGTAATGTTCTATGTCTGTATTGAAAGCCGTTGTTTCAAGGCCGCCGCTCGGAATGCCGTTGAATCCCATGTGCTGGGTAAGCACGTCGTGGTCGCTCGATGAATAATGGCTTCCGAACGAGATGTAAGCGCCGCCGCCGCAGTCGGGAGCGATTTTGGGCAGCTCCGCTGTTCCGGGGTTGCCGCTCTGCGTGATCGCGTTGCCGACAAGGTTTCCCGGGTAGCTCCAGCCGGCGACATATCCGCCGCTGCCATTGAGTCGTGATGCCAGGATCGATTGTCCTGCGCCGAAACCATCCGCCCACGCGATCATCGCGGTCTGACCACCGGTGTTGCATGCGCAGGGCTCTTTCTGGTTCGAGGTCTGCGTGGAAAGCGCAAGACCGTTGGCGGGCCATCCGCCAGGAACATTGCCATTAGTGTTCAGGCGAATCGCGTAGAGGTCGATGCCGTTCGAAGCGGGACGGCTGTCTTCCCATGCGAAGAACGCGCCGCCTGCGCTGTCTGTCGCGATGCAGTTGTTGTTCTGCGTTCCGCTCAGCGATACGAGCGGAACTCCGTTGGCGGTCCAGGGAGTTGTTCCCGATCCCGTCACTTTTGCGGCATAAACGTCCCAGTTGCCGCTGCGCATATCGTCCCAGCAGATTACGGCTCCGCCTGTCCCGTCGATGCACAGGTGAGGATTCTGCTGGTTGCCGGTGGCGGTGCACACCGCGACGCCATTGGCCGTCCATGTACAAACGCCGGCGGAAGAAACATGCTGTGCATAAATGTCCCAGTCGGCTCCGCGCGTATCCTGCCAGGTAATAACGGCACCGCCGGATGTATCGGGAACGATCTGCGGCACCTGCTGGTTGCCTGCCGCATTGCAGACGAGCAATCCCGATGCGGGCCACCCGGGCGCTACGTCTCCGCAGGGCGTCAGCTTCTGCGCATAAATATCCTGGCCGTTGGAGCCGGAACGGCTATCACGCCAGACGAAGATGATCCCGTCATGAACGTTTGTCACGCAGAGATCGACCTGGTCCTGGCCGCCGGAAATGTTGGTGTGTACGGGGATCCCGCCGTTTACATTCATCTGCGCAGAAAGTTTCGCGCAGCAAAAAAACAGTAGTCCGTAAAGGACACGGGTAACGCTTTTTTTCATGGGTCAGAAGGGTGTTTGCAAAAGCAAATTAGGTTCGGACTACCAGAATGTCAAGCAACGTTCTTCAAATCAGCAAAATATGCAACAAAAAGTTCGGGGCCGGAACAGCCCTTTTCAGAAAAAAGGGGCGGGCGTTTTCGGCGACGCTGTCTCAGCAACATCATTTTCTTTCCTGAAAAATGAATCGCACTTTGTTACTTTTACGCGATGCTTTTCCAGGAAATTATCGGGCAGCGGGATACCAGGGAACGCCTGGTGAATTCCGTACGATCGCAGCGGATCAGCCACGCTCAGCTGTTCTTCGGTCACCCGGGAAGCGGTGCGCTGCCGCTGGCGCTGGCTTACGCGCAATATGTTCATTGCACGAACCGGAAGGAGAACGACTCCTGCGGAGAATGCCCGTCCTGCGTGAAGTACGCGCGTCTCGTTCACCCTGATCTTCATTTCGTTTTTCCCATTGCACTTTCAAAGGACGTTCGCGTAAGTACGCACGTGATCGCGGAATGGCGCGAAGCATTCCTCGAAAATCCTTACCTCACGCTCGACGAATGGTTCACGAAGCTGGAAGCGGAAAACAAGCAGGCCATCATCGGGACGGAAGAAAGCGGCGAGATCCTGCGCAAGCTCAGCCTGACCACCTTCGAAGGAGAATACAAGATCATGATCGTGTGGCTGGCGGAAAAAATGAATGCGGCATCGGCGAACAAGCTGCTGAAAATTCTCGAAGAGCCGCCCGACAAAACGCTGTTCCTCGTCGTTACCGAAAATGAAGACCAGCTCCTGCGCACGATCGTTTCACGCACGCAGCTTGTCCGCATACACGCGATCGCGGATGCAGACCTGCGCGATGCGCTTGTGCAGCGCCATTCGCTTTCACCGGCGGACGCAGAAAAAATCGCCTTCCAGGCCGAAGGAAATTACGCCGAAGCGCGCAGCCTGATCAGCCGCAGCGAGCAGGCCGCGTTCAATCTTTCCACGTTCACGCAGTGGATGCGGGCCTCGCTGAAGTTCGATGTCGCCAAAGTGCTGAGCGCGGTAGACGACCTTGCCGGTATCGGCCGGGAACGTCAGAAGCAATTCCTTTCCTATGCGCTCGGGCTTGTCCGCGAATGCCTGCTGATCAATTACGCCGATCCGTCATTGGTGCGCATGACGGGCGAAGAGCTGGCGTTCATCCGGAAATTCTCGCCGTTCATTCACGCGGCGAACGGCGAAGCATTCATGAACGAGCTCAGCAAAGCGATACAGCACATCGAACGCAACGGCAGCCCGAAGATCATCTTCACCGACCTTTCCTTCAAAGCGAACGAATTGCTGAACATCCCGAAGCCGCAGGCGGTGTGAGCACCTTCTTCCGTTTAAACTGCTATTTTTGTCTTTACCCCTCCGGAATCTTCCGGAACAGTTTTTTTAAATCGAACCTTTTTTGAACTTCATATAAAATGGGATGCAGCGGTTGTTCGTCGGGCAGAGGATGCGGGACAGTGGTGAACGGAGTGCCTGCAGGTTGCAGAAGCAACGGTTCCTGCGGGATCGGGGGCTGCAACAAGCTCAATGTTTTTGACTGGCTGGCGAATATGGAGCTGCCTTCCGGGCAGGCGCCTTTCGACGTGGTGGAAGTTCGCTTCAAGAACAGCCGCAAGGAATTTTTCCGCAACGTCAATAATCTTCCGCTTGTGACAGGGGAAGTGATCGCCGTCGAAGGTTCGCCGGGACATGATATCGGCACGGTTTCGCTTACAGGCGAGCTGGTGAAAACACAGATGGCGCGGCGCGGCGTGAAGATCGACGACCAGGCGATCCGGAAAGTGTACCGCAAAGCGAAGGAGAATGACGTCGAGAAATGGAAAGAAGCGCAGGCGCTCGAGCAATCCACGATGATGAAATCACGCGAGATCGCGCAGCGCCTCGGGCTGCAGATGAAGATCAGCGACGTGGAATTCCAGGGCGACAAGACGAAAGCCATTTTCTATTACACGGCCGAAGAGCGCGTCGATTTCCGCGAGCTCATAAAAATTCTCGCCGAGCAGTTCCGTATCCGCATCGAGATGCGACAGATCGGCGCACGGCAGGAAGCGGCCCGTCTCGGCGGCATCGGGAGCTGCGGACGCGAACTTTGCTGCTCCACGTGGCTTTCTGATTTCCGCTCCGTGACGACCAGCGCGGCGCGTTACCAGCAGCTTTCCCTCAACCCGCTCAAGCTGGCGGGACAATGCGGCAAGCTGAAATGCTGCCTCAACTACGAGCTCGATTCTTACCTCGACGCCATACGCGATTTCCCGGAAACCGCCGACATCGAAACCAGCCGCGGACGTGCACGCCACCAGAAGACGGATATTTTCCGCGGCATCATGTGGTACAGCTTCGCCGATGAGCCCGACCAGTTCATACCGCTCTCCACCGATCGCGTGAAGGAGATCATAAAGCTGAACAAAGAAGGCGTGAAACCGGAAGACATCGGTGCGGTGAAGGATAAAAAAGAAGCTGTCGAGAAAGCGCCGGATTTCGAGAATGTCGTCGGGCAGGACAGCCTCACGCGTTTTGACAAAAGCAAAAAGAAAAAAAGGAGAAAACCTTCCGGTCAGCGGAACACCGGCGGGCAACCGCAGAACACGCAGCAAAAGCCGCAACAAAAAAATCCGCAGCAGAAGCAGCCACGGCCGCAACAACAGAAAAACCAGCCGCGACCGAACAACCCGCAGCAGCAGAACCAGCAGAAAAACAATCCCCAGCGGAACCAGCGGCGCAACCGTCCCCCGAGGCCGGGCGGCGGAAACAAACCGGGAACTCCTCCCGCACCGAAAAACTGATCATGCGTTATTCCGTACTTCTCCCGTTCGCTTTCGCCGCGATGCTTCTTTTCGCATCATGCGACCGCACGCGTTTTTTCGAGGAGAACCGCGACATTCCGAACAACACGTGGGACATGAATAACCGTCTCTCGTTCGACTTCGATGTCCCGGATACAATCACGAAATACAACTTCTGCTTCAACATACGCAACAACGAAGATTATCCTTACCGCAACATTTACGTTTTCTTCCACACCACTTTTCCCAATGGGAAAATGGCGAACGACACCGTTGATTTTCCGCTGATCGACGAAAGCGGGCGCTGGGCGGGAAAAGGACAGGGCGATGTGCACGACTGTCGCCTCGTCTTCCGGCAGAATGTCCGTTTTCCATTGGCTGGAAAATACCACATGGAAGTCGAGCAGGCGATGCGCATGGAAAAACTGCCGGGCGTACTGAACGCCGGCATCCGCATCGAACGCGCGCAACCCCGGTAAGATCACGCAAACGCTGCGGACCGTTCTCTTTTTTCATTCCTTCCCGTTTTCATTATCGCCAATGGCCAACGTCAAACCGAGATCCTACTGCGAAGCCGTTTCCAAGATGGAAAAAGGCAATGTGCATGTTCATTACCACGATAAAGAATACGGCTTCCCGATCGATGACGACAACCAGCTTTTCGCGCGGCTCGTGCTCGAGATCAACCAGGCGGGGCTGAGCTGGACGACCATCCTGAAAAAGAAGGAAAATTTCTTCCGTGCATTCGACAATTTTGAAATTTCCCGCGTGGCGAAATACAAAAGCCGCGAGATCGCCCGCCTGCTGAGCAACGAAGGCATCATCCGCAACCGCCTGAAGATCGAAGCGACGATCCATAACGCCAATGCCATTCTTGCGCTGCAGAAAGAATTCGGATCGTTCCGCCAATGGATCGATCATCATCACCCGAAAACAAAAGAAGAGTGGGTGAAGATCTTTAAAAAGACATTCCGCTTCACGGGCGGCGAGATCGTGAACGAATTCCTCATGAGCACGGGCTATCTTCCCGGTGCGCACATTCCTTCCTGCCCGGTGTATAAAAAAGTGATGAAGACGAAACCGGCATGGGCCAGACCGAAAAAATAAAAGGGTATTTCCGGCGGCTGGCAGAGAACGGCTATGGCCATGTTTCGTTGCAACGCGTTTCGCCGGTGACAGGAGGAAGCATCAATTCCTGCGTTCGTCTCGAAACCGACAAAGGCTGGTTTTTCCTGAAAGAGAACGATGCGCAGAAATTTCCCGGCATGTTCGCCGCTGAAGCGAAAGGACTGCAGCTGCTGGCCGGAACGAAAACATTCGTTGTCCCGCACGTCATTGCACAATGGGAAGAACGTGATTCTTCTTTCCTGCTGATGGAATGGATGGAACATTCGCGAAGCGGAAATTCATACGAAGCCGGAACGCAGCTCGCGAAGCTCCACCGTCACACGGAAAAATTTTTCGGACTCGGCCATGACAATTACATCGGCTCGCTCCCGCAATCCAATAAAAAACATTCTTCCTGGGAAGATTTCTTTTCGCTCGAACGCATTCTTCCGCAGGTAAAGCTGGCACGCGATTCGGGGAAAACAGACAAAACCATTTCCGCGCAGGCAGAAAATTTCTGCGCGCGCATCGCCGAGATTTTTCCGCCCGGACAACCGTCGCTTCTGCACGGCGATCTCTGGAGCGGGAATTTTTTCTTCACCGGGAAAGGTCCCGCCGTTTTCGATCCGGCCGTTTATTACGGTCACCGGGAAATGGATCTCGCCATGACGAAATTATTCGGCGGATTCGACGCTGATTTCTACGCCGGCTACGCGAATGAATTCCCGCCCGAAAAAAATCACGCACAGCGAGCGGATTATTGCAACCTCTACCCGCTGCTCGTGCATGTGAACCTGTTCGGAGGCGGTTATCTTTACGACGTGAAAAGCATCCTTAAAAATTTCTAAAGCGCTTCCCGTGAACGACTCCACCAACGCATTCCGCATCGTCGTCATCTCGGTCGCCGCGGCGCTCGTTGTGCCCGCGCTGTTCATGGACGGCATGTTCGCCGACGGCATGCTGTATTCCACCGTAGCGAAAAATCTCGCGGCAGGTCACGGAACCTGGTGGGATCCGCACTTCACGGTTTTCATGCACGATCATTTCCACGAACAACCGCCGCTGGTGATCTGGCTGCAATCTTTCTTTTTCCTGTTCGCCCCGCATTCCATTTATCCCGAACGTTTTTACGACCTCGTGCTGATGGCCGTGAACACCTGGCTCATCATGCGTTTCTGGCGGACGATCTTTTACGGGAACGCGGACTGGCAGAAGCTCGACTGGCTGCCCGTGCTGCTGTTCTTCATCATGCCCGTGACGTTCTGGGGATTCGACAACAACATCATCGAGATCACGATGAGCGCCTTCGTGCTCGCATCCGCCACGGCGTTCTTCCGGGCGTTCGTGCATGAAAAAAAAGTGCGGCTTAACGTGTTCCTCGGCATCACGTGGCTGATCGCAGCGACGCTGTGCAAAGGAATACAGGGCGGCTTCACTTTGGTGCTCCCGCTGCTGCTCTGGCTTGCCGGGATAAAGCTTTCGTTCGGAAAAGCGTTCCGCGCAACGCTGGTGATCACCGGCGGATTCGTCCTCTTCTACGGGATTATTTTTCTTTTTCCCGCTGTGCGCCATGCATACGTCGTGTGGTTCAACCAGCGTATCGTTACGACATTTTCGGGGGTCAACAACACGTCCGGTTCCCGTTTTCACATGCTGTTCGAATTGCTGCTCGACGTGCTTCCTCCCGCCGGCTTCCTCGCGTTCGCAACATTGCTTTCGCGTCAATGGCCTGTGAAAAATCTCGCGGCAGAGGAAAGGAAAAATCTCGTTTTCATTCTCCTGCTCGCACTTGCCGGGTCGCTCCCGCTGATGGTGACGAAAGAGCAGCGCGGGTTTTACCTCGTCACCGCGCTTCCGTTCTATGCTGTTTTCTTCGCGATACTTTGCGCGCCTGCGTTCGTGATGCGCGTAAAGAAGATCGGGGCAGCGGCCGGGAAACTTATCTTGTCCGCCGGAATTCTCATTCTCTGCGCAACGATTGTCGCCACATTCATTTTCGCCGGAAAGCCGAAGCGCGACGCGGAAAAAATTTCCGACATCACGGCCATCGGGCAGGTCACGGGCGGCAATACCATCCTCGGCTGCGACCGCGCGATGGTCACGGATTATGCGGTCGTTTCCTATTGCGCACGTCTTTACAACATCAGCATTACGGACGACACGACGATGTCGGGCATCTCGTATAAAATTTCGTTTTCCTCCCAAACGCCGACGGGGTTTTCCCCTGTGAATGTGAAGACGAAAGAGATATTCCTGTTCCGGAAAAACTGATGCTTTCATTTTTCGAAACCAGCGAATAAAGGACTTCGCTTTGCACGAAGCAGAACGCCGGCAGCATTTCTTTGTCCCTTCCCGCCGTTGCGTGAGCTTTTGATCAAAGAGAATCACAGGATCCGTTTCACGGCAAAGGAATTCCCCGGGCAACGGTTGCCGGAAAAACCCGAACTTCGGAATCCGAAATCAAGATCAAGATGTCAGAATCCATCAACTCTTCGAAAGCGCCCGAACCCGTAGGCCTTTACCCGCATGCAAAACGCGTGGGAAATCTTCTCTTTCTTTCCGGCGTAGGTCCGCGCGAAAAAGGCACGAAAAAAATTCCCGGCGTGGAACTGGATGAGAACGGGAAAATCGTTTCCTACGATATTGAAAAACAATGCCGCAGCGTTTTCAATAACGTGAAGAACATTCTCGAAGATTCCGGCAGCAGCTGGAACAACATCGTCGACGTCACCGTTTTTCTCACCAACATGAAGGATGATTTTCCCGTTTACAACAAATTGTGGGCGGAATACTTCAGTGAAAACCCGCCCTGCCGCACAACGATCGAGATCAACTGCCTTCCCACGCCCATCGCCATCGAGCTGAAAGTCATTGCCACTGCCGGATGAAAAATTTTCGCGTCATCCTGTTTTTTTCCTGCGCGCTGATCGCTGTTTCCTGCGGAAAACGGAGGAAGGTCATCGGCGGCGGCACATTGTATTTTCCGCAAACGGGAAAAGAAACCTGGCTGCTTTACCTCGAGAACGATTCCTGCTATGAAGCCTTCTACAGCGGTAACACGCTCGTGCGCATCATCAGCGCAAAAACAAAAGAAGAGATGGAAGACAGCACGTATCTCGAACGCTGCTATTTCCCCGACGGCAAGCTCCTGCTGACGAAACAGTTCATCCACCGCGTTCCCGAAGGCGAATGGACCACTTATTACGATACCGGGAAGCAAAAGTCATGGAAGGTCATCCGGCACGGCGTTCCGCTGCATTACAAAGACTGGTTCGAAGACGGCCGTCTCTCGGTCGAAGGCATACGCGATCCCAATGGAAACCTCGACCGGAAACAGTATTACTATAACGGCAACATGGACCAGGAATTCACCACGGATTCTCTCGGCAACGGGCATTGCAAAGCCTATCACAAGAACGGGAAGATCGAAACCGAAGGCCAGCTGAACTATTTTTCCCCGTTCGGCCTCTGGAAACGATGGGATTCTCTCGGGAATCCGCGAACAGATACGGTTTATGGGATTCCGGGTAACCGGTAACGCGCAGGTCAGGCTTCGATACGTCCTCGCGGACTACTCAGCCTGACCTGCGGAGGAAAATTTTCCTCCCATCGGGTCGGGCCCCAGTCGAGACCACTGTCTGGTCGGGCGAAAGTCGAAACCACCGTCAGGTCGAGCGTGAGTCGAGACCGGGCAGGGGCACTTTTCCTATCTTTGCCCTCCTCAAATGCAGTCCTGCGGACAATGAAAAAATATCCGGAATTCAATTCGCTTAACCTTCCCGCGATCGCCGAAAAAGTGCTCGCGGACTGGGACCAGAACAACGTTTTCGAAAAGAGCGTCACCACGCGCGAGGGCGCCGAACCTTTCGTTTTTTACGAAGGACCTCCGTCCGCCAATGGAAAACCCGGCATTCACCACGTGATGGCGCGCACGATGAAAGACCTTTTCTGCCGTTACCAGACGCTGAAAGGAAAACAGGTGAAACGCAAAGCCGGCTGGGATACGCACGGGCTTCCCATCGAGCTCAGCGTGGAAAAAACGCTCGGCATCACGAAAGATCACATCGGCAAACCGAAAGAAGAAGGCGGCATTTCCATCGAGGATTACAACAAAGCCTGCCGCACCGAGGTGATGAAATACACGCACCTCTGGGAAGAGCTTACACGGCAGATGGGCTACTGGGTCGACATGAGCGACCCGTACATCACGTACGAGAATTCCTACATCGAAAGCGTGTGGTGGCTACTGCAGCAACTGTACAAGAAAAATCTGCTGTACAAAGGCTACACCATCCAGCCCTATTCGCCCGCCGCAGGAACGGGATTGTCCACCCACGAGTTGAATCAACCGGGTTGCTATCGCCCCGTGAAAGACCGGACGGCAACGGCGATGTTCAAAGCTCTGACAACAGGGTTAGGAAAAAAAAGTGCGGATGATGTTTATTTTCTTGCCTGGACGACTACTCCGTGGACGCTGCCTTCAAATACGGCATTGGCTGTGGGTGTAAAAATTAATTATGCCGTCGTAAAAACATTCAACCCGTTTTCTCATCAGCTTGTGCATGTAATTCTTGCAAAAGATCTCGTTGGTAAATATTTCCCGGAAAAAAATGCGGAGCTGAAATTCGAAGATTACAAGCCCGGCGACAAAGCGATCCCGTTTAAAATTGTAAATGAAATTCCCGGCGCCGATCTCGTCGGTTCTAAATACGAACAGCTCCTCCCCTACGCCAAACCTTACGACGATCCCAACGGAGAAAAATCCTTCCGCGTCATCGCCGGTGATTTTGTGTCGACGGAAGACGGAACGGGAATCGTCCACATCGCGCCTACGTTCGGTGCAGACGACATGCGCGCAGCGAAAGCGGCCGGCGTTCCCCCGATGCTCGTGATGGATGAGAATGAAAAACCGGTTCCGCTTGTCGATCTTCACGGAAGATTCCGGAAAGAAGTGAACGATCCGCAGTTCGGCCTGGCCGGCGAATACGTGAAGGAAGATTACCTCACGGAAAGAGAAAAGGCGGAAGAGCTCGCGAAGCAGAAGGAATACATGAAATTCCTGATCAAAGACACCTCGAAGCTGAATTACCTCAGCGTCGACGAACGTATCGTGCTCAAGCTGCAGAACGAAGGAAAGCTCTTCAAAAAAGAAACGTACGAGCACAATTACCCGCATTGCTGGAGAACCGACAAGCCCGTTTTGTATTACCCGCTCGATTCCTGGTTCATCAAAGCTTCTTCGAAAAAGGAAGAGATGTCGAAGCTGAACAAAACGATCAACTGGAAACCGGAAAGCACGGGAAGCGGGCGTTTCGGAGAATGGCTGAATAATCTGCAGGACTGGAATTTGTCGCGCTCGCGTTTCTGGGGAATTCCGCTGCCGATCTGGAAATCGGAAGATCATTCGGAAGTTGTCTGCATCGGCTCGGCAGAAGAACTGAAAGCGGAAATTGAACGTTCCATGAAAGCGGGATTCATGAAAAAGAACCCGCTGGAAAAATTCGTTCCGGGAAATTTCTCGAAGGAAAATTACAGCTCGTTCGATCTTCACCGCCCGTATGCGGATGAGATCATTCTCGAGCGCGACGGTAAAAAATTATTCCGCGAACCCGATCTCATCGACGTGTGGTTTGATTCGGGATCCATGCCGTATGCGCAATTGCATTACCCGTTCGAGAACAAAGAACAGATTGATAACCGCACTTACTTTCCTGCCGATTTCATCGCGGAAGGCGTCGACCAGACACGCGGCTGGTTCTACACGCTGCACGCGATCGCCACGATGCTGTTCGATTCCGTGGCGTACAAAAACGTTATCTCCAACGGGCTCGTGCTCGACAAGAACGGCAACAAAATGTCGAAGCGCCTCGGCAATGCCGTCGACCCGTTCGAAACGCTGAAAAAATACGGTCCCGACGCCACGCGCTGGTACATGGTGACGAACGCTTCGCCGTGGGACAACCTGAAATTCGACCCCGAAGGCATTCTCGAAGTGCAGCGCGGATTTTTCGGGACGCTGTACAACACGTACAACTTCTTCGCGATGTACGCCAACATCGACGGGTTCGTCTACGACGAAAAGAATTCCGTTCCCGTCGCCGAACGTTCCGAGCTCGACCGCTGGATCATCTCGCGCAGGAACAGCCTCGTAAAATTCGTCACCCTTCGCCTCGACGATTACGATCCCACGCCCGCCGCACGCGCCATACAGAATTTCGTCGACGAGCATTTGTCGAACTGGTACGTGCGTCTTTCCCGCCGCCGTTTCTGGTCGGTGCGCCAGTCGGCCGAATCGCCGGAAAACGCGAAAGACAAGCAGTCCGCATACGAAACGCTTTACGAATGCCTGCGCACGGTGGCGCAGCTTTCCTCCCCGTTCGCGCCTTTCTTTTCCGACTGGCTGTACGGCAATCTCGGCGAAGGAACGTCTGTTCACCTTTCGCACCTCGAAAAAGCGAACGGCGCGCTCATCGATTCCGAGCTGGAAGAGCGTATGGACCTGGCGCAGCGTTTCTCCTCGCTGGTGCTTTCCCTGCGCAAAAAGGTCAATATCCGCGTGCGCCAGCCGCTGAACCGCATCATGGTGCCGGTGCTGGATGATACGTTCCGGGCACGGATGGAGCTGGTGAAATCGATCATCCTGGCCGAAACCAACGTGAAAAACCTTGAATACGTGACCGAATCGGGCATTTTTGTACGCAAGATCAAGCCCGATTTCAAGGCGCTGGGCAAAAAGCTCGGGAAGCACATGAAAGCCGCGGCGGCCGCTTTTGCGGAGTTTTCGCAGGAAGACATCCTGAAAATGGAAACGCAGGGCTACTTCGCATTATCCCTTGACGGGGAAGTGATACGCATAGAACGGTCTGAGGTTGAGATACTTGTGGATGACCTGCCGGGCTGGCTGGTGGCCGCGGATGGTCGTCTGACGGTAGCGCTGGACGTCACGATCACGCAGGAGCTGAAAGAAGAAGGCCTGGCCCGGGAGCTGGTCAATCGCATACAGAACTTACGGAAGGACAAGGACTTCGAAGTAACGGACAGGATCGAAGTGAAGATAAAATCGCACGAGTTGCTGGCGTCGGCTGTGAGAAATAATTTCAATTATATTTGCTCTGAAACTCTTGCGACTTCGCTTGAACTCGTGAATGATCTCGGTGAACGGGAAGCCGTTCCGGTTGAAGTGGATGAAGAGATAAAAACGTTAGTACACATCTCAAAACACAATTAAATCTCCACACCCATGGCAAAAAAGGCGAAAAAAGGCGGAGCTAAAAAAGCGAAACCGGCCAAGAAAAAAGCCGCCAAAAAAGCGGTAAAGAAAGCCGCCAAAAAAGCACCGAAAAAGGCGGCTAAAAAGAAGCCTGCCAAGAAAGCGGCTCCGAAGAAAAAAGCAGCTCCCAAAAAGAAAGCGGCCCCGAAGAAAAAAGCAGCGGCCAAAAAAGCGGCTCCCAAAAAGAAAGCAGCTCCGAAGAAAAAAGCAGTAGCTAAAAAAGCGGCTCCCGCAAAAGCAGCGGCTCCGAAGAAACCTGCTGCACCGAAAAAACCCGTTGCGCCTAAAAAGCCTGCCGCACCGAAACCCGTCGTTGAAAAAACACCGCCGCCGGTCATGAACGAACCCATGGTGCACGATGAAGAACCTGCCATGGACATGAACGACGATGTTACGGAGATGAACGACGAAGGAGATGACAACAGCGAAGGCAATGACATGCGCGGCGCCTTCGATCATTTTTAATCTGAATTTTATTCTTTACAATGGCTAAAAAAGCAAACGCTAAGAAGCCTTCAAAGCCTGCAAAAAAAGCAGCTCCGGCGAAAAAATCCGGGGCTGCTTCCAAAGCAGCGAAGTCTTCGAAGAAACCTTCCAAATCTTCCAAGGCCGCCCCGGCTAAAAAACCGTCAAAAGCGAAACCGGTTGCTAAAGTAAAAGCAGCTCCCGCCAAGAAGACGGCAAAACCCGTTGCGAAAGCCAAACCAGCTCCTCCCGCTCCCAAAACGCCCCCGGTTGTCAAGCCTGTTGCCGTGATGCAGAAACCTGCCCCGGCCATGAAAAAGCCTGTCTCCAAAGCCGTGACGGACAACCGCACGCGTTACAGCGACAAAGAGCTCGCGGAGTTCAAGACACTTATCATCGGCAAGCTCAACGAAGCTTCACGCGATTATGAGCTGCTGAAAAATACGCTCTCGCACAAGGATGATCACGGGACAGATGACACGTCACCGACGTTCAAGCTGCTCGAAGACGGCTCCGACGTGCTTTCCAAAGAGGAAACCGCACACCTTGCCGCGCGCCAGGAAAAATACATCCAGAACCTGAAGAACGCGCTCATCCGCATCGAGAACAAAACGTACGGCATCTGCCGCGTTACCGGGAAGCTCATCCCGAAAGAACGCCTGCGCAGCGTGCCGCATGCGACGCTCAGCATCGACGCAAAGCTTGAGCAGAAAAACTGATCTGCTCTTCTGCATATAATTTTTGTTAACGAAAAGCCTTCACCGAAAACGGGAAGGCTTTTCTGCTTTTAACGCCCGCGCTCTTCGTATATTCGTGCTCCGAAATAAATTCCCGTTTGAAAAAAGCGCTCGCCATCATTTTTTCCGTTCTGCTGATCGACCAGTCGATCAAGATCTGGATCAAAACGCACATGTATCTCGGGGAAGCGTACAAAGTGACGGGAAGCTGGTTCTA
>DASTSF010000619.1:0-5592 GCA_035760825.1 Bacteroidia bacterium | reverse complement strand
AAAGAAGGGTTGAAGTTATGGAAAATGCAGGGAGATGGAATCCGCTTTTTACCGGCGGTATATCCGCCGTCCGGACGGGGTTTCGCTTCGATCATTTTTTTTCGAATCCCTGAGCAGATCCGGGACCCGCGCGCACTATTTTTCCGGCGCAATGAAGGATTCACTCTGCATGCAGAAAAAACGCGATGAAAAAGCTCATCACCGCGTGCCGAATTTTTCAAACACACCGAGGCCGAACAGCGCAAAATCGTATTTCACAGGATCGTGCGGATCGAGCAGGCGAAGACTTCCTGTCAGTTCTTCCACGGCTTTGCGATCATCCTGTTTCCGTTTCAAAAGTCCCAGCGCGCGCGCCGTGTTGCCCACGTGCACATCGAGCGGGCAGAGCAGGAGCGAAGGTGAAATACTTTTCCATATCCCGAAATCGACACCGGCGTTGTCTTTGCGCACCATCCAGCGAAGGAACATGTTGATGCGTTTTGCATTCGAACCGGAAACCGGATCGGACACATGCTTTTCCGTTCGCTTCTGATGATGCAGCGAAAAGAAGACGTTGCGGAAATGGGCGATCGCTGCGCTCATGGCGAAATCATTCTCCGCGCGCAGCAATCCCTCTGAAAAAACATTTTCCATTCCGCCGTGCTTCGCGTAAATATTGCGCAGCGCTCCGGGAAAATAAACCGCGTCAATGCCGTTGAAGGTACGGTGAACGAATTTCCCGAGACGGGCGCGTTCTTTTTCCGAAGCGGTTAGAACAAATTCATACGGCGCCATCTCCATCAGTTCCATGAACCGTTTCGCGTTGCGGATGATCACGGGGCGTTGCCCCCATGCAATGGTGGCCGTAATGAACGCGGAAATTTCGATGTCTTCTTTGCGGGAAAATAAATGCGGAATGGAAACCGGGTCGCTGGCGATGAACGACGGACGGTTGTATTCCCCGGTCTTCAATTCGAGGAAGGCCCGCAGCTCACCCGGCGCCAGTTTACCCGGCGCTGATGCCTTCGCGTGTGCGCGCGATCTTGTCATTCAGTTTTTTGAAAAAACGGAAGCGCTGCTTTTCGGAAACGCCGCTCAATGGGTTCGATTTACGGATGAGATTGCGCAGCCAGCGTTCGGTCTCTTCATTGAAGCTCTGGCTCGTCGTCAGCATGGAGTTGAACGTGTTGTGCACGAGATACGTGAAACGCGCGCCGCCGGCCGTGACGAGAATGCAGTTATTGCCCATCATCAGGTCGGAATTGTACAGCGAGTAATTCACGTTTGAATTCGCATCCGGTACGTCGCCGGTGAATTTCATGCTGAGCGCCGCCTGCTTTTCCACGCCGGCGATCATTTTACCGATCTCGGCCAGCAGTTCGATGGCCTGTTCCTTCGACTGGAAAAGTCCCGATTCGTAATAATATTCCACCTGCTTGAGCGTGGAGTCGAGCGTTTCTTCGGTCCATATCTCGATGGAAGGAATGGTCTGGTACAGCGAGTAGATCTCGCGCACAAGCTTCACCGGTTTTTCCGGAACGGAAGCCGGATCGAAGCGCAGCTCTTCCATTTCGGGCACATTGAGAATGGATTTGCTCCAGTAGAAAAGCTTGAACGCCGTCAGCAGCGGGAAGCGGAAATGGTGAAAGATCGGGATGTCTTCTGCGGCAAAAATGATCTCGTTCGGTTCCGTCGCCTTGATCCGCTTGAGATCGGAAACGACGCTGTTGAGGTAATCGATAAAATTGGACGAGTTGTCCGAAAGATGGTGATAGCTGAACGTGACGCTCGCCTTCCCGTTCTTCACTGCACCGTGATCGAACGGAATGCGGTAATGGCTGCAGAGGCGGCTGACCTCGTCGATCGTAAGCGCGGTTTCCCCGCGTATGCGCCGGTAGGCGCTGTCGGTGCTCACCTGCAGGATGTCTGCAAGCTCATCAACCAGGGAGTGATTGGGCGGGATCACCGTTTTCAGCCGGCTGATGAACTCAGCCTGGACTGTGCGCGGCTCACCCGTTTTGGGGTTAGTCTGGGACTTCATGTTTGAAAAAGAGTAGTAAAAAACGCAAATGCGTGCAGGTCAAAGGCGAAAATCGCAAAAAACAACCGCATTACCTAACATAAACCCATGATTTTGAATATTCCGCGTTTCCGGCAAAATCCTGGCGGAAATCCGTTTCCGGCCGCGTACGGCAGCACATAACTTCGGCGTCAATGAAATAACAAAAACATGGGCAGCAGCCGGTGAACCCTGCCGGCAATGTTGCGGGAAAACAGGTGAAGTTTTCCCTGGTCGCGCCGGAGCTCCCGGCGCGCTTTTTTTCAGGTGATCTTCGCAAGATCAAGATTTCTCAGCTTCGGCGCCGAGAACATCACGGCAATGACGATGGCGATCGTCATGCAGCCGCCGAAAATAACGGAAGGAATATTTCCCATCATTTTGGCTGTCACACCGGATTCAAATTCCCCGATCTCATTGGAGGAACCGATGAAAATTCCGTTCACTGCGGCTATTCTTCCGCGCATGTTGTCCGGTGCAAGCAGCTGAAGTATCGATTGACGCACGACAACACTGACCTGGTCGAACGCGCCGCTGATCAGAAGAAAAATGAACGAGAGCAGGAAGATGTCCGAGAGCGCAAACCCGATGATGCAGCAGCCGAAACCGATCACGGCGATGAACAGGTTTCTTCCCGCATGTTTCGTCGGCGGAAAACGGGCCAGCAGAAACCCCGAAACGATCGCACCGATGGCCGGCGCAGCGCGCAGCCAGCCGATAATGGAATCAGCATCTTTTCCTGCGTGCAGCACTTCGTTGGCAAAGACCGGGATCATCGCCACCGCGCCGCCGAAAAGCACCGCGAAAAGATCCAGCGAAAATGCGGCCAGCATCACCTGGTTGCTGAAAACAAAACGGAAGCCTGCGGTCAGGCTTTTCACCAGCGATTCCTTTTTTTCGATCGGCGGAAGCGGGTGATTCGTAACAAGCATCATCAGGAAAAACGAAAGCGTGATGAGCGAAGAGCAGGTGCCGTAGGCGACAATTACGCTCTCCCAGCCGATGAGCATTCCGCCCATTGCGGGACCCAGCACCGCCGCAGTCTGCCACAGGTTGCTCTGCCACGTCGTTGCGTTGGGATAAAGTTTTCGCGGAACGAGCTGGGAAAGAAAAGCGGGAAACACAGGTCCGAGAAATCCCCGCGCGATGCCCGTGCAGAAAATAATACCGAAAATGGGCCATGCGCCGAGTTCGTGCAGCAGCGCGACATTATGCGAGACAAAGAAGAGCGACCATGACGCCAGCAGCAGGAAAGTCGTGGAAGCGAGAATGATCTTTTTCCTGCGGATGATGTCCGCCACGTACCCGGAAAAAAAAGAAAGCCCGATGAAAGGGATCGCTTCGGCAAGCCCGATGAGCCCGAGCTGGAATGCGCTGTGCGTTAGTTTGTACACCTGTATCCCGACCACGACACCCTGGATCTGCACGCCAAGCGTCATGAAGAAACGCGCAGCCAGGTAAATGCTGAAGTCCCGGATACGCAGGGAAGCGTAAGGATCGTGAACTTGTTTTTGGGATGGGTGTGCCACGCAGCGGAAGCGATTGTGCAAAGGTACAGGAAGAATCTTTCACGGCCGGGAAAGAAAATCAACAGCCGCCGGTTCATGAAATATTTCCGGGCTGGTATGCCGGGAATTCTGCTGCGCAAAATAACTTTGGGAAATGCGCGCAAGCCCCGGCATCTCCATGAAAAAATATTTTCCGTTTTTCTTCGCAGCCTTTGTTTTCACGTCCTGTCTCGACGGGATACCGATCAGCCCGGACGATACAGGCAGTGCGCAGGCTGCGGATACTGCGAAAAAAGACATGCCCGGGCCTGTTCCGAAAGAAGTGCGCAAAGGAAAAGTTTCCTCCTGGGGCTTCGATCCGGATTCCTGCGTAAACGATCTTGTCCTCGGAAGCCGGTCCTCCTTTGAAAAATGGTGGCAGAAATGCGGAGAGCGCAGCCAGCGAAGCGACAATAATATTTATTCTTCTGCCGGGCATATTGTCAGGCATCATGCGCAGGGCCCGCCGGGTGAAAAGATCGGGGAGAATACATACGGTGTTTCATGGCTGAACCCTTCGGGGAATGAGCAGCTGGACGTTTATGTGTATGATGACGAAAACGGGAATGAAACACCTTATATGCTCGCTCTTCAGCGGCCCGGTTCCGGGAGCGTGATCATGCCGCAGGGCGACACAGTTTACGCGAGGGACAGGCATTTCATGACCGGCTACGGCATTTACCTCGGCATGTCGTCTTATTTTGTGCAGTCGGTTTACACAGATCAGCCGATGATGGAATGGATGACAGGCGACACGCTTTACCTGCAATATCATCCTCAGCAGAAGGACGCGAAATATTATCACTATTATTCCTGGAAGGATTACACCGCGACGTACAAATTCACCGACGACCGTCTTTGCCGGATCGAGTACTACGTTTCACCTTCCGCTTTCAGAAAACCAGAATGACCAGGATCATCCGCGACGTCCTGCGAATGGAGAACCGTGAACCCGTGGCCGTGGATTTCCATCTTCCGCCATTGGGAAAATCGCCGCTGCCCGTGATCGTTTTCGTGCACGGGTTCAAAGGTTTCAAGGACTGGGGACACTGGCCGCTGGTGGCAGAACATCTTTCGCGCGCGGGTTTTGCGGTAGTGCGTTTTAATTTTTCGCACAACGGGACCTCGCCGGAGAACCAGGTGGAATTTGTTCGCCCCGACCTGTTCGGAAAAAATACATTTTCAAAAGAGCTCGATGATGTCTCGCTGGTGATCGACAGCCTTTCGTGGCATGTCGGACATGATTCTGTTTTCGACCCGTCGCGGCTCGGTTTGCTCGGCCACAGCCGGGGCGGTGGAATTGCGCTGCTCGCAGCCGCGCAGGACAAACGCGTGAAAGCCGTAGCCACATGGGCCGGCGTTTCTGATTTCGAACCGCGCGTGAATCCGCCGGAAACGGAAAAATGGAAAAGGGAAGGCGTTCGCTTCGTCGAAAACACGAGGACAGGACAGCAGCTGCCTGTCAATTATTCGTTCCGGGAAGATTTTTATGCCAACCGGAATCGTCTCGACATAAAAAGATCCGTTGCAGGAATGGAAGTGCCGATGCTTGTCGTGCATGGAACAGCCGACAGGACAGTTCCTTTCCGCGAAGCGGAACAGCTTCATTCCTGGAATATGTTCTCGCGTTTTGTCGCCGTGGAAGAAGGCGATCATACGTTCGGCGGAAGGCACCCGTGGGAAAGCCGTGAATTGCCTGCGCTCACCGTCAAAGCGCTTCAACCCACGATCGCATTTTTCAGGGAAAACCTCTAAACGTCTTTTTGACCGGCGGCCTGCTGCCTGCGCTCCCAGGCATCCTGCATATCCCCGATCATGTCGCGGAAACGCTTCGTGACATTGGTGATGAAAGTTTCATCGACGATCTTTTCAATGTCTGCCATCCCGGAAACTTTATCCTGCCCGAATTTGTAAACCTGCTCCATCGGCCCGGCCTCGAACTTCACGATGAATTTATCGTTCATGTGAAAAACGCTGATGCGCAGGGAAGGATGCGGTATGTTTCCG
>DASTSF010000618.1:0-5655 GCA_035760825.1 Bacteroidia bacterium | reverse complement strand
TTCCGTTCACTTTTCCAAACGCATCCACTTTTATTCTTCCGTTCGGAAGCAATGCGTTTTCCGGGATTCCCTTCAGCGGAACGCCTTTCACACCTGCCGCCCAGATGAGCGTGGCGCAGCTGAACATTTTACCTGTATCCGTTGTCGCCGTTTTCCCGTCGTAGCCGGTGATCCGCGTGTTGAGCAGCACGTCGACGCCCATGTCGCGGAGGAATTTTTCCGCTTTCAGGGAAGAGCGTTCGTCCATGGTGCCAAGCAGGCGGGCGCCGGTGTCGACAAGATGTATCTCCATCTTCATCAGGTCGAGTTCGGGATAATCGTTCGGGAGAACGTGCTTTCTCAGCTCCGCCAGCGCGCCTGCGAGCTCCACCCCTGTAGGTCCGCCGCCGACGATGACATAATTCATCAGCGCCTGTTTTTTTTCCATATCGGGCACGATGAGCGCCATTTCGAAATTCTGCAGGATGCAGCTGCGGAGGTCGAGCGCTTCACGGACGGTTTTCATCGCGAGGCTGAATTTCTGCGTTTCCTTCATGCCGAAAAAGTTCGTATCGGAACCGGTGGCAAGAACGAGGTAATCATACTGCAGGTCGCCGATCGGGGTGACAAGAATATTTTTCCCGGGAAGAATTTCCTGCGCTTCGGTAAGGCGGAAATAGAATTCGCGGTAGCCGCTGAATATTTTCCGCAGCGGAAAAACGACGGAATCGGGTTCCACGCCTGCAGTGGCTACCTGGTAAAGAAGCGGCTGGAACGGGTGGAAATTATTCTTGTCGATAAGCACCACCTGGAAACGGTTGTGCAGTTGCTTCGCCAGCTCAATACCGGCAAAACCGCCGCCGACGATGACCACGCGCTGCAGATTTCCGGGGGGAATATCCATTGACATAGCGGCACAAAGTTACCGATAAGATGGATCGGGAAAGATTTATTCCGGTGCAAGAAAAGAAAGCACGGCGAGGCGGTAACCGTCGAGGCCGAAACCGGAAATGCTCCCGCGGCAATGCGGCGCAACAAAGGAATGATGACGGAAATCTTCGCGGGCCAGCACTTTGGAAATATGCACTTCCACCACGGGCGCCTGAATTGCAGCCACGGCATCACCGATGGAAACGCTGGTGTGCGTGTAGCCGCCTGGATTGAACACGATGCCGTCGTGTGAAAAGCCGCATTCGTGCAGCTTGTTGATGAGCTCGCCTTCCACGTTGCTCTGGTAAAAGTCGAAGGAAATGTGCGGGAATTCGTCTTTCAGGAAAGAAAGATACGTTTCGAATGAATTTCCTCCGTAAATATCCGGTTCGCGTTTGCCCAGCAGGTTCAGGTTCGGGCCGTTCAGTATGAGGATGCGCATTCTCAAATTTAATCGTTAGTTCTTATTTTACAGTGCTGATTCTTTATTTTTCAGCAATAAACTTTCATTGTGCATGGCGTGGAAATCGGAAATAGCGGGATTCAGAACTTACCTCAGGCTGGAAAAATCGCTGTCGCCCAACTCCGTAGAGAGCTATGTGCACGACATTGAAAAGCTGGTGCAATACCTCGAATATTCGGGCACGCCGCTTTCCGCCGCACAGATCGACGCGAAGCACATCCGCGGGTTTCTCAACTGGATCAGCGAGCTGGGAATGACCGCCACATCACAGGCGAGGATACTTTCCGGCATCCGTGCGTTCTATCATTTCATGCTGATGGAAAATATGCTCACAGCGGATCCGACGGAACTGATCGAAGGACCGAAGACCATGCGCAAGCTTCCCGACACGCTCAGCAATGACGACATTGAAAAGCTCCTTGCGTCCATCGACCGCAGCACGCCGGAAGGCGAACGAAACGTGGCGATCATTGAAACGCTGTACAGCTGCGGGCTGCGTGTTTCCGAGCTGGTGAACCTCCGCATTTCCGACCTGTTCACCGGTGAAGGCTACATCCGCGTGATCGGGAAAGGGAACAAGGAACGCCTCGTTCCCATCGGCGGAATGGCCGTGAAGCAGATCCGGAACTACATGGAAAACGTCCGCGTGCATATTGCGATAAAAAAAGGCCAGGAAGATTTTCTTTTTCTCAGCAAGCGGGGAACAAAGCTCACGCGCGTGATGATCTTCACTATGGTAAAAACACTTGCTGAAAAATGCGGGCTCCGGAAAAAGATCAGTCCGCACACGTTCCGTCATTCCTTCGCCACCGAGCTGGTTGAAGGAGGTGCCGACCTCCGCGCGGTGCAGGAAATGCTCGGGCATTCCTCGATCACGACGACCGAGATCTACACGCACATCGACCGGGAATTTTTGCGCAGCCAGGTGAAGAGGTTTCACCCGAGGAGCAGGAAATCCTGATTTACCGCCGGGAAATCCGCGCCACAAAACGAAAACTATTACGAAGCTTTCTCTTCTGTTTTTACGAAGAAAAGCATGAGCATGATAATTCCAAGGACGGTATCCCAGATTCCCCCGGAGATCATCAGCCAGCGTCCGTGTCCCTGCGAATAAAGCATGACCCAGAAAGCGGCGGCCACCACTTTCCCGAAACCGCCGATCATCAGCACGATCCTGTTTTTCACGGGATCTATCGCGCCTGCAAGAAAAGCGATTCCCATGATGAGCACGAAAGCCCAGAACGTGTAGTGATACATGGCCAGCCAGGGGAATGTCGCATAGCGATCAGGCTGGTAGCGGAAAAACTGCGAAAAGAAAAATGCCGGCGAAATGATCGCGGCGATGGAGCCGATAAAATTCCCGGCTGCGGCAATGCCCAGGATCAGACGGCGACGGGAGAACAGGAACTTCACAGAAGATTTTTTTGGAGAAAGATCAGTCGAAGCTGAGAATAGATTCGCGGATGATATCCACGCACTCGGAAAGCTGTTTTTCAGTGATGCAGAGCGGCGGGGCGAAACGGATAATATCACCGTGCGTTGGTTTTGCAAGGAGCCCGTTCTCCATCATTTTCAGGCAAACATCCCACGCCGTGACGTCCTTTTCCGGTTTGATGACCATGGCGTTGAACAGTCCTTTTCCGCGGATAAGTGAAATGCGGGGAGAAGCTATTTTTTTCAGCTCCGCACGGAGAATGCGCCCGAGACGTTCCGAGTTTTCAACCAGCTTTTCATCGCGCAGCACATTCAGCGCCGCCATCGCCACTTTGCAGGCCAGCGGGTTTCCGCCATAGGTCGAACCGTGCTCGCCCGGGTTGATCGTGAGCATAACGGCATCATCGGCGAGCACTGCGCTCACGGGAAGCACACCACCCGAAAGCGCTTTGCCGAGCACAAGCAGATCCGGGCGCACATTTTCGTGATCGCAGGCAAGCATTTTGCCCGTGCGCCCGAGTCCCGACTGCACTTCATCGGCAACCATCAGGACATTGTGACGCGAACACATTTCACGAACGCCGGAAAGATAACCTTCATCGGGCACCACTACCCCGGCTTCTCCCTGAACAGGTTCGAAAATAAAGGCAGCCACATGCGGATCTTTCAGCGCATTTTCGAGCGCAGCGAGATCGTTGTACGGAACAATGACATAACCCGGAACGTAGGGACCGAAGCCACCGTAAGAAGAAGGATCGGTAGACGCGGAAATGGCAGAGATCGTGCGGCCGTGAAAATTATTTTCCGCCCAGACGATCTTCGCCTGGTTACCGGGAATGCCTTTCACTTTGTATCCCCAGCGGCGGGCCAGCTTCACAGCAGTTTCCACGGCTTCCACGCCGGTATTCATCGGGAGCACTTTGTCGTACCCGAAAAATTCCGTGATGAATTTTTCATATTCACCGAGGGAATCATTGAAAAAAGCGCGCGAGGTAAGCGTAAGGCGCTTCGCCTGTTCCGTAAGCGCGGCAATGATGCGCGGATGACAGTGCCCCTGGTTGACCGCTGAATAAGCGGCAAGAAAATCGTAATATTTTTTTCCCTCCGTGTCCCAGACAAAAACACCTTCCCCCTTTTCCAGCACAACAGGAAGCGGATGATAATTATGAGCGCCATAACGCGCTTCCATCGACATCAGCTCTTCGGAACGGGTAAGTTTGTCAGCCACGGTGGTCATGAAATTCAGGGATTGGTATTCTGTTGATTGAGAATGCAAATATACGAAAACGGGATGGGGTAATGCGCGGGAATGTGAGGTGCGCAAGAATCCGGTTAAATGGAAGGCCTGGAGTTTAAACAGGAAAAAGATCCGTAAGCCGGAAAAAGTTTGCAGGGAAAACGATCAATGTCCTTTCATCGAAAAGAAGAACCCGAAAAACGAGAGCAGGAAAAAAAGAAAATAAACGATCGCGGACGAAAGAAAGAAATACGCGAGCAGGATGATCCCGTTGAGCGTTTCTTTTTTAGCGAAGCGGCGCAGGGAAAAGATCAGCACCAGCACGGTATGAACGCTGCACATGAGCAGGGAAACGAGATTCAGCAGGAATGTTTCGCGCGTGGCGGTTCCGGAAGTGTAGCGCATGTTGCAGGTGAGCAGCGCAGCGACAAAGCAGCCGGTAAGCACGCTGTTGCCGAGCACTGTTCGCAGCAAAAATTTCTTCAGCGGCGTTTTTTCTTCCTTTCCGGCGATTTCCATTTTTGAAATATACTAAATCAGATCCGGAAGAAACAATAGAAGATCCAGTAAAGCCCGTACAGCGAGGGGAAGAACCAGAGAACGAACGCGCGCTGAACGGAAAACCATCCGGTGTATTTTCTCTTTTTTACAAGACGAAAAACAAGCAGGAAAAGAAGGAACGCAGGAATAAAAGCCAGGCAAAGTATCCAGGCGGAATAAAACCATGCGGAGGATGCGAGCATGAATCGCTTATCAATTATTTTCAGCACCGGTGGATCATCGATACGCTTACCGGTACGCAGGTTGAACGCCGCATATTCATCCATGACGTCTGAAAACACATACAGCGTATCTCGGTGCACGAGAAAATTTTTCAGTTCAAGAAAAAACACATCCGGGATCGTGAAGTGAAATTTCCGCGGGCCGCTGGGTTCGGAAACCTCCAGCGCGGAACAATTGAGCATGTTGTGAAAACGCAACGCTGTATCCTTCAGGGAAACCAGCCATCCCGGAAGCTCATAGTACAACCCGGAAAGTCCTCCGTCCCTGCTGTACCTCATCGCCTGGAAAATGGAATTCGCGGAAGAACCTGCGACGGGATAATCCAGGGAACACACTTCCTCCATTGAAAACGGAACGTACCGGTGAGCGTTCTGCGTAAAGCCGGTGGTACCGACGCGACAGCAAACGCGCGGAGAATTATCGCGAAGAGTATCGTTCCTGTCCCTGAAATTATCCAGTTCCACCACGTGCCCCGGCAGGATAAAAAAGCTGCTGTCTGCAAATTTCCATGGTCGATACGTGAAGGATTTTGAAACGGAATCAATACTGACTGAATCAACCTGGTAGTCCGATGCCACGTTCAGCCGGCCATCGTGCATGAAAAAATACGAATGGTCATTGGGTTCCTCGTGCTCCGGATGCGCCACGGAATAGCTCCCGGAATACAGCGGGTGTTCAAAATCATCGCGGAAAGCCATTACCAGCACGTTCAGCAGCGAATCCGTGTTCACGCCATAAATAACAAACGCTTTGCCGCTCTCATCGTAACGCGCCGAAAACGAAAGATCGTCCACGCCAAACGGGTTTCCCATCCAAGCCACCTTGCCAT
>DASTSF010000617.1:0-5023 GCA_035760825.1 Bacteroidia bacterium | reverse complement strand
GCAATATGCCGTTCAACGATCGCTACCGCTTTACGGAAGCGCTTATGTATTATGCGTTCAATCACCCGGGGAACGTCTATCACACGCGTGGCGACAGTGTGGATTTCACGCGTCCTTTCAAGTCGGCCGATGATCTGAATGGACAATTCGTGCAGTGGGATTCCACGGTCACTATCGACGATCCCAACAACCCGGGGTCGTTCATCACAGCGCCCATAAAATTCGAAAAGACGATTGCGGATATTTACGCGATCCGTTTTTACGAAGACTGGTACTACGATCCGAAAACCATGATGATGACCAAGATCGTGCACGGCGTAAGCCTCATTCTTATCACGCAGGATTATAACGGGAACCCGCTCCTGCGGGATGCCGGCATTTATATAAAAACAGATTGAGAATCCCCGTTCCCGGAGATTCTCAAAATGAAAACCGGCTGATTTTTCTTACTGCCGTATCACCCGCTGTATGAAAGTTCCGTTCTCATTGGTAACGGAGATGAAATAGGTCCCGGCGGGAAGCGCGGAAAGATCGATGCGGATGAAGGTTTCGTTCCTGCTTTTTTCTTCATACAATGTTCTTCCCTGCAGATCCGTCACAGTGATCACCGATGAAGTGCCGGCCAGGGAAGGATCATCGATGAAATAATTTCCGTCCGTCGGATTGGGATAGCCGTGGAACCCGGCGGAAGAATAATCCTGCATGCCTGTTATGTAAAACGTCCCGAGCTGCATGGAAACGGGCAGCGGAACTTCCTCGCTGTTGATCATGTGCATGTCCGTGAACCAGCCTTTGAAAAGTCCGAAATAATTTGCGTTCGCGGTGAAATGGATCCGCGCGATCATCCCGCTTCCCGAAACATCGTGGTGATCGATCCTGCTGATGGCGACTTCCATAATGCTCTGACCGGTGAAGCTTTTCAGCAGGTGAACGACACTTCCCGTCGGAGCCATCCATGAGTTGTCGAATTCGATCCACACGGAACCGGGAGCGATGATGTCCGAATCGTTGTAGTTGAGCTGGAATGAAATGCCGTACACACCGTTCGCCGGCATCGTGGAATCGCCGAGCATGATCGCAATGCTTCCCGTATCGCCGGCGTTCACATACGCCGGTGTGAGCATCCACAATTTCGGACCCGTCACCTGCGTGGAATCGGGTGCGGAATAGCGGGCAGGATGCGTCAGCCCGTAATTCAGCACGAGCGCAGTTGTATCGCTGTAGCCGACTGTTCCGTCACCGTCGCAATCGGCGTTGGTGATGTCGGTGCCGTTCGCGAAAAGCACCTGCCATATCCAGGAGGGCTGTGCTGTCCAGTTGTTGGATGCGTTGCTGCGCGGTGTTTTGCTTTGACCGAATGCGACGCCGATGGCGAGAAGATCGAGATTGTCCGCGGTAAGATCACGGTTCGCATCGCCGGGCCATACGTCGACGGTCTGCGGATTACAATCCTGGAAAGTCCAGCCGCTGTTATTCCCGATATCCGTGCTGTATGTACCTGCATAAAATGTCGCGCCGCCGACTGCATGAATTCCCTGCAGCACGAGAAAATTAAGGCAGACCGTATCGGCGGTTTTCTGCAGGGAAGCGAAACCAGCGCCGCCGGAGAAAACACCGATGAGTTTCGACGCGCTGGAATTGGCAAGCATTTTTCCGCGGACTGTTTCGGTGAGTCCCGGACCGATCGTCAGCTGGCTGCCGGGATTATCGAGGAGAAGCGTATCGAATGTCACGGCCGAATAAAGCGCCGTCATCCCGGTAAACCTTGCAATCCCGATCGTGTCGCTGCCCGAAACATTCACATCGCCGGCGAACGTGACATCCGGGTAATACTGCCGGTTTCCGCCCCTGAATGTATCGCCGGTGATGACGAAAACGCTGCTGTCCGCATCGAGTGTGAACAGGCTGTCGTTCCCGGCTTCCCAGTTCCCGCAATACACGAGCGATGTGTCGAGGTGAAGCGAGCGGAGCGAAAGCATATCACTGGAGAAATTGCCCAGCTGCAGCGTATGACTGTTCGTATAGAAATTTCCGTAGTTCAGCCTCATGGCGGATGCGCTCAGGTCCGATTGGAGGCTCCACGATCCGCCTATGCCTTCGAAATACAGATTGCCGAGCGGCTGACCGTTCGTGTTGATGACGTGGTTTCCTGTCCCGGCGCGGAAATGAATCGAAACGTTATCCGCGGTGACATTGGTGTCCAGCGAAAATCCTCCGTAGCATTTCAGCAGGCCATTGCCCCAGCTGTCAGTGAAGGCGGGTGCGCCGGCGCAGTTGCTCCAGGTCATGTCGTGGCAATACGCGACAGGAACATTCAGCTGGACGGCGTCGGACGGTGATGTGAATGAATTCGCATCGAAGAAAACATCCGTGAGCGGGTTGGGAACGCACGTTCCGGGTGCGCCGCCGCTTACCGGCGACCAGTGCATCGGGTCGTTCCAGTTGCCTGTGCCGTTGATCCAGTACATTGGCCCGGACGGAGGCGGTGTAACGGTAATTCCGTTCACGTTCGAGTTCGCGATCGAATTCAACGCCTGGCACGATCCGGAAAATGAAAGATCGTCCAGGATCACATCGTGCAGCATCATCGTCCCGGAAATACTGTTCAGCGAAGCGGCCTGTCCCGTCACCGAGCCGTGGATCCAGCTCATGCCGGTGCAGGAAGACTGGACGTCGAAATAGCCGAGCAGCTGCGTGGAACCGCTTTCGAAAGAGATCTCTTCTCCCTGTCCCGCGATCAGCAGCGAATCAAACAGGTTATTCCCGCTGATGAAAGTGTTTCCGCCGAATGAAGTTTTATGTAAATGACTGTTGGCTGAAAGCGAACCGCCGTTCGGAAAAATGACGACCGGGTAATAATTCGCCGACATGTCGGTGAGCTCATTCGTGATAAGCGTATCGGGTGCAGTGAAAACAGGAACAGGTGAATAATTTTCCCACCGCGATGCGAGCACGTAGCTTCCGCCGAAGCTGATGACGGAAGAAGGATTTCCCCCGATGCTTATGGTTCCCGCTGTGATGACATTCGCATTGCTGCTGAAAGATCCGCCTGCGATATTCATTTCTGATGCGGACAGGCGGCCGGTAAGATCCCAGCTCCCCGGCGAAGTAAAGGACATGATGCCGAATGCTTTTCCTGCCGGTGAAATGACATTTCCCATTTGGGGTGAACGGAAATTGACGGCGGGTGAATAGAATGACATGGCGCTGTCGAGCTGCATGGAACCGAAATCTTCCAGTTCGACGGATTGTTGGAGGAAGCTTCCTCCTGTGCTCCAGTCGAAATTCCCGCAGTAGATGTGCGCATAATCCGTAACGATCGTATCGTTCGCAGGAACGGATGTATCCACGAAAACACTGTCGAGCGGTGTGGGGGCGCATTCTCCTCCCGGTCCGCCGGGCGATGAAGCCCAGTGTGCCGTGTCGCTCCATGTGCCGCTGTTGCCTGTCCACCAGAGATTGCGCGGCGCCGGTGTGCTTACGCTGGTCCAGCCGCTGCTGTTCATCAGCACGGAATTCGAGGCGGTGAATGCCGCTCCGCCCGTTGCGTCTACGTTCTCCAGGAACATGCGGTCCATCGTTATTGATCCCGCGGCTTTGCTGAGCTGTGCGGCAACGCCGTAAACGGATGCTGAAATTTCATTGAGCCCGCGGCAGCCGCCATTGTCGATCATCGTGTCATTAATGACCTGCACGGAACCGCTTTGCAGCACGAGCTTTGTTCCGGTTCCGTTCACCACCAGCGTGTCGAATGCGAACGAACTGGCGAGCGTCGCATCGGAATTGAAAATGGCTTTGCGGAAATTTCCGCCTCCGGTTACGTAACAGGCGTGAACAAAATCCACGACGCCGAAACTGATGCCGGCAGTTCGGAAAGGCGATCCGTAAGCGAAAATGATGGAGCCGTCCGCATCGACCAGTGAGGGAGGGACCACGCTTTCAAATGACACGACATAGAGCGTCGAGGTGTCGAGGTCGAAGCCGGTGATGCCGAAGTTGTCGAGTACGAGCTGCGAGACGTTCATCGGCATCCCGTTGCTGCTGAATCCGCCAGAAAACAAATGGAGGCTGCCGGCGGAAAGCGAATCATCCGTTTCCCAGTGCGAAGCTGTGTCGCCCGAGAATTCCAGTGAGTATAAGTACTGTCCTGCGCAGCGAAGATGAAGATTGCCCTGCTGTCCGCTGAAGATAAGCCGGCCTTCGTAACTCCATGTCATGCCCGTATCGAGCAGCAGCGATCCGTATATGCGCAGGAAGGAGTTCGTGTAGATAACGTTGCAGTAATACCGCGGATGGAACTGTACATTCTCCCATTTCATGGTATGGCAATACATGATCGATGTATCCGCGTAAACCGTATCACCGGCCTGTGTGAAAGAAAGCGAATCGAAAATAACCGTGTCCTGCGGCGTGGGAACGTGATCGTGGTACAGCTGTGCTCCGCTGCTGACGGCCCAGTGATGAACATAGTCGGACCAGTTCCCGGTTCCGCCCACCCAGTAATAATTATCAGCGAGGAGGAAGGAAAAATGCAGGCCGGAAAAAACGAGGATAAACAGGATGCGTTTCATGATCTTCTTTTTTACAAAGCAACTTTTAAGCAAGACGCCGTTCAAGACAGGAATCCGCGATGATTATACATGTCAAGAGAAAAACAGGCCGGTAAACTGCTGAAAACAAAAGATTTGGGAAAGCACAAATAGGAAATCCGGACGCACGCCAATCTTCGACAGCATTTTACACGTCAAGATGTGGGCCTGCTGTTGCAAATAATTGAGCGGCAAAATATTGAACGGCGATGAAGCTGCATTTCCAGCAGGTACTGTTTACCTTTGAAAAAAAGAACGCATGAGCCAGGTTTCGCATTTCCGTCACTTTTTTCTTCACGGTATTGATCAGCTTGAAGCGGAGCTGAAAAAATTCCACAGCGATGATGATCTCTGGAAGATCACCGGCGACATCACGAACAGCGCAGGCAACCTTACGTTGCACCTGGTCGGCAACCTCAATCATTTCATCGGGG
>DASTSF010000616.1:0-2277 GCA_035760825.1 Bacteroidia bacterium | reverse complement strand
GACGGGAAGCTGGTTCTACCTGCATTTCGTGGAAAACCCGGGCATGGCGTTCGGCCTGCAGCTCGGTGACGGCGCCGGGGGAAAACTCCTGCTCAGCCTGTTCCGCCTCGTGGCTGTCGGCGGTATCGGGTATTACCTCTGGAAAAAAACGAAAGAGAATGTGCGGCCCCTGCTGATCGTGTGTGTGGCGCTCATCTTCGCCGGTGCGCTCGGCAATATTCTCGACAGCGTTTTCTACGGGAAATTTTTCGGCGCCAGCGATCCCTGGGACCAGAACATCGCGCAGTTCATGCCGGCCAGCGGCGGGTACGCAGGATTCCTGCACGGACAAGTGGTGGACATGTTCTATTTCCCCGTGCTGCGCGGGCATTTTCCCCAATGGTTCCCGCTCTGGGGCGGTGAGGATTATCTTTTCTTCCGTCCTGTTTTCAATATTGCCGATGCATCGATCTCCGTCGGCGTGTTCCTGCTCATCGTTTTCCAGGCACGGCTTTTCAGCAAGGCGGATCGCCCGGTCGGTGAAAAACGGATCCTTCTCACCAACATTTTCTTTTCCTTCCTCGCGTTCCTCATCAGCTCGTTCCTGCTTTTTACCTACATGACGCTCGCGTCGAAAACGCACCCGCTTTCCGGCGGAAGGATCGCTCTCGTGTTCGGTCTTGCCGCTGTTGCAGGAGCGGGCATGTTCCTGTTCCTGAAGAATTACCCCGTTTACGTTCCGCCTGCTCCCCCGGCTCCTGCGACGGAAGCGAAAGAAAGCGCGGATCACACATCTGCGGATTCCGCACCCGAAGAAAATTCCTGAACATTCCCGCCGCGGCAATTTCGTTTTCATTCCTGCGTTAAACAGGGGTGAAAAAACTGTTCCGCTTTTTTTCGCACCCGTGGGCGATCTTCATTTCCAACCTGCTGCTTGCCGCCGGCGCTTACGCCGGCAATGAGATCTTCCAGGCGTTCTGCAAACCGGTGACGTGGGCGTCTGCCGTGCTCCTGTTTTTTATTACCGCATTTCTTGCCTGGCCGTTTGTGCCGGAAGAAAAAAAACAGCTGAAGAATTTCCTGGCGATCTTCCACGGCGCCGGGTTCTGCGTATGCGTGTATTGCACCTGGTTCGGGAAAATGATGCTGGTGTATTCGCTGTTCGCGCTCGTCGCGGGTGTGGGAATTTTCGGGTTCGCGCCCGTGATCTTTCTCGTGCAGATCGTTTACCGCTTTGTCAAAACCCAAGACACGAAACGCAGGTGGTTTTTCTTCGCGGGCGTTCTTCCGCTGATCGTTTTCCAGCTTTATTTTGCGCTGCAATACCGCGCACTGGAAAATGCCATCACGAAAATTCCGCCGCAGGAACGCACACCTGAAAAGCTGGCCGGCGTTTTACCCCGCAATTACATGGCCGAACGTTTTGCCGGAACGTATTTCCGCTATCATACTTCCTATTGCGAATACGATGGCTGGCGTCCGCCGCTGCACGATCCTTTCCTGGTGATCAGCAGGCGCCTGTTCCCTTCGGTGGATAACTCCGTTCCGGGTTACTTCGCTGAACGCGCAGCCTTGTATCGCCTTATGTTTCCGGGGAAAAACGCGTACGCCGGTTGCAACTGCTCCGACCTGAACGGAGATTCGAAGACGTACCCGGAAAATGCGCCGTGAGCTACACCAGCTTGTGCGCCACAAGATACTCGGCGATCTGCACTGCGTTCGTCGCTGCTCCTTTGCGGAGGTTGTCGGAAACCACCCACATGTTCAGCGTTCGCGGTTGTGTTTCATCACGACGAATGCGGCCGACGAAAACTTCGTCACGGTTGTGCGCGTGAAGGAGCGGCATGGGGTATTGGAGATTTTTTATGTCGTCGACAACGGCAACTCCCGGGGCGTTTTCCAGCAATGAACGGACTTCCGCGAGATCGAATTCATTTTCGAATTCCACGTTCACCGCTTCGGAATGCCCGCCCATGACGGGAATGCGGACCGTCGTTGCGGTAAGGCGGATGGAATCGTCGCGCATGATCTTCTTCGTTTCGTTCACCATCTTCATCTCTTCCTTCGTGTACCCGTTCTCAAGGAAAACGTCGATCTGCGGAATGGCGTTCATGTCGATCGTGTAGGCGTAAGCCATTTCCCCTTTTTCACCGCGGCGTTCGTTCATGAGCTGGTCGACCGCTTTTTTCCCGGTGCCGGTCACCGACTGGTACGTGCTGACGACGATGCGCTTCGCTTTGTATTTTTTGTGCAGCGGGTTCAGCGCGACGACCATCTGGATCGTCGAGCAGTTCGGGT
>DASTSF010000615.1:0-2236 GCA_035760825.1 Bacteroidia bacterium | reverse complement strand
CGGGCGGAAGTCCGTTTGCCGTCTGCGTGGAATCAGACGAAGGCGTGTTCCATGTATAGCTGAACGGACCTGATCCGCCGACGGGCGTCGCGGTGGCCGTTCCGTTGGAGGAAGTGCACTGGCTCGGCGATGACGTCATATTGAGCGTGAACGGGTTTGCACAGCAGGTGGTGCAGTTCGATCTCCAGTATAAACCCATTACGCAGAAATTATAGCAATCACCGCTGGAATTATTCCCGAAGGTCGACGTCGCCTGGCCGGGTGTTACGGTCGTAGATACGTCAACGTAATTCCACCAGTCTTCCGTGACACCGATGGGAGGCATCCCGTTCAGCGTGATCTGTGAGCCTAAGCCCTGCAGGTCGGCGATGCACGTGAACGCGCGTGCACTTTGTATCGTGCCGGTACATGCGGACATGTTGTTGATCGTTTGCGTGGTAGTACCACCGTTGATCACCACGCAGCCGTCCCAGATATTGATATCTCCCTGGTAGCTCGCGGTGGGATCGCTCCAGATGATCATCAGCGTTGCGCCGTCCACGTCATTGGTGCTTCCCGTCGGGAAACCGCTGATGGTATAGTTTCCGTTACCGGCAATGATGGACGTAACGTCCGCGCGATAGGAATATGTTCCCTGGTAGCCCCAGCATTTGTCCTGGTCCTGCCCGATCATCGTCATCGGGAAACTGGCCGAAGTGGTGAAAGGATTCGCGACGGTGATGGTGATCGGGATCCCGTTGCCTGAAGCGTCACACCAGACGAATGCCTGCTGGATGACGGCCGTTGCCGGAATTCCCGCAATGGCGAATGTCGCCGGCTGGGGAACGCCTACCGGGGAAAAACGCTGCCCGATCTTCTGCGTGGCCGTGGTGTAATTGAGTCCGCACGCGCTGAACGCATACGTCGGTCCCAGCGTCGCATTCCCGTCCATCGGGGAAAGCGGGCCGGTTGAATGAGCAGTGGTCAACGGGTCAACAGGGTTGTGACCGCTTTCAGGTGTGGCGCCATGCTGGGCGTATGCAGATCCTGCTGCAAGAACAGAAAATACAAGGGGAAGAAGACGTTTCAAATGGGTGCGTTTGCTAAACGCAAATTTAAGAAAATCAATGAATTAACCTAATCTCTTTTCAGGCCGTCACTGATTCGCTTTAAACGATCGAGTGCAGCGCTCAGCTGTTCCCGTTGCAGGAGCCCGGGGGAAAATTTCATCATCGCGAGCGCATCATACATCCCGATCGCTTCTTCGATCAAATCGCTGCTGAATTTTTTCATCTGCATGCGGTAGCGCACCTGGCTGACGGAAAATTCTTCGGGAGAAAACTCGCAGCAGCGGCACAGTGAAGAAACAAGCTCGTCATACATGCATTTCACCGCCCCGGAATAATTTCCAGAGCTGATCATGAAAGATGCCGTTTCCAGGTTGTTTTTCACGACAGGCTTTGTCACCGTAAAGACCGGCTCTTCCACCGGGACCTGTTTTTTTTCAGATTCCATCCGCTGTTTTTCCACTTCCCTTTTGTTGCGCGCATAATAATACCAGATGCCGCCGGAAATAAGGAACAGCAGGGCGACGACCTTCAGACCGAAAAGAAAATCGCTGTTGTCCGCAACCGGGAATCCCTTCGGAAGGTTGTTCTCCTCCTCCGTTTTTTCATTTTCATTTTTGTCTGCGTGCAATGAAAAATCCGGCGTCTTCAGCGTGACGTATTCTTTTTTCGAAACGTCGTAATAGGAAAACGTGATGCCGCTGATCGTATAATCACCTTCTTTTTTCGGGATGAGCGTGAATGTAAAATTCTTGCTTCCCGTCACCCCGGAGCCGGTGATCACGAGACTGTCGTTATTGACAACAGGATACGGCTCAATGCCCGGCGGAAAATGCTGGTCGCCGAGGCGCAGGAAGCTGACATTGCCTCTTCCCGTGATCATGACGGTGAGCTTTACAGGTTCGCCGGTTTTCACTTTCTGCCGGTCGATGCTGGCGCTCAGCGCGTATTTACCGACGTCGCCGAGAAAATCCGCCGGCTTGTTCGCATCCGGAACCGGGAGCGCAGTTATTTCAACGGGCTCGGAATGAAGCGTCACGGGCATATCGATGCTCATGATGTCGTCGATAAAATCATTGCCGGTGGGCATGGGATTCTGCTTCACCGAGCAACTGTAATCGTACGAAGGAAGCATCAGCTTTCCTGCTGTATTCGGGAAAACAAATTCTTTGTACATCGTTTCGCCGACG
>DASTSF010000614.1:0-10907 GCA_035760825.1 Bacteroidia bacterium | reverse complement strand
CCGGAATTTTCCCCCGATGATCTTCACTGCTTTCGCGAGATCGGGCACGGAAAAATTATCGAGCAAGATGCGGTCGACGCCGCCGGTGGAAAGGACCTCCCCGAGCTCCCGGAAATTGCGCACTTCGATCTCGACGGGAATGCGCAGCTCTTTTTCATGAAGAAAACGTTGCGCGGAGGTAATGGCGTTGCGTATTCCGCCGGCGTAATCCACGTGGTTGTCCTTGATAAGGATCATGTCGTACAGCCCGAAACGGTGATTGGTCCCGCCGCCGATGCGAACGGCCCATTTTTCGAAATAGCGGAAGCCCGGTGTTGTTTTGCGTGTATCGATCACTTTTGTGTGCAGCCCGTCGAGCAGCTTCACCAGCTCCCATGTTACGGTTGCTATGCCGCTCATGCGCTGCATGCAGTTCAGCACGAGACGTTCCGCAATAAGTATGGAACGGGCCGGTCCCCGCACCGTAAACGCCACATCACCTTTGCGGACAAATTCCCCGTCGCTGATCAGCACATCAATGGAAAGCGCGGGATCGACCTGGCGGAAGATCATTCCGGCCAGCTCCACACCGGCGAGCACGCCGTCGTCCTTGACGAGCAGTTTCGCCTTATCGGCTGCATCTGCGGGAATGGTGGAGAGGGAAGTGAAATCGCCTTCGCCGACATCTTCGTGCAACGCAGATGCGATAAAATCGCGGATCAGGGAAAGGTCAGGAGAAGATGGTGTGTACCCGGTGCGTTTATTCATCAGAGTTCTCGATTCGGAACTGCGTTACCGTGGTCGAGGCTCCGGCTGTTTTCATCAGGTAATGTACACGGTAAGTGCCGTTGGATGTTTTCAGCGTTCCCGTCGCAAACTGCGAATCGTTCTTGGGAAGGCTTTTGTGTACGACCGTGAATTCCGTCACCGGGTGTTTGTCGAAGAAATCTTTCAGGATGAGCTCCGCCTGCGCTTTGCTGTAAATATTTTCCTGGTCGAGGACTTTCAGGTCGACGCTTTCAGCAAAATATTTGGAAACTTCCGCGGCATTGCCGGTACGGATCGCCTGGGCGACATCGTCAGCCACATCGGCGGATGCGGCAAAGGGGGCAAGGAACAACAGAAGAGCAAGCACGGTTTTCATCTCAGTTTCATTTACCGGTTCAGTAACAACTTTCGAGCCAAATTTGAGGTAATTTAGCAGTGGTGCTGTGTCGGGCACAAAAATAAGGTTTTAGCCGAATGAAAATCGCCTTCCTTTTCACGGGAAAAACGGATGAATCCTGGGTGCAGGAAGGTCTCGACACCTATGCGCGGCGCCTGGTGCATTACTGCACACCCGAGGTGATCACGCTTCTGCCTCCCCGCAACACAGCCCGGGGAACGCCGGCAGAGGTAAAAAGCGCGGAAGGCCGGCTGATCCTTTCGAAGCTGCTGCCCGGCGACCGGCTGGTGCTGCTGGATGAAGCCGGGAAGAGCTACAGCTCGCAGGAATTTTCGGCATGGATAGGGAAGCAGCAGCTGGCCGGCGTAAAGCGCGTTGTTTTCGCGACGGGCGGCGCCTTCGGCTTTTCGGAAGAAGTGTATGCCCGCGCCGATGAAAAGCTGTCCCTTTCGAAAATGACGTTCACCCACCAGATGGTGCGCGTCATCTTCGCCGAGCAGGTGTACCGTGCATTCACCATCCTTCGCGGGGAAAAATACCATCACGCCTGAGCGATGTTCGAAGTAGAAACGTTTTCCTATCTCAAGCAGATCTATCCTTTCGAATGGGTCATGCTGACGATCTATATGCTCGTGCTGCTCGGCATCTCTTTTTTCATCCAGGTCTCGAACATCAAAAAACAGCCGGTCTACCGTTATTATCTCGGCGGAGTAGCCATGAAAGCGTTCAGCGCGGTTGTCTTCTGCCTCATCTACATTTATTACTACAATGGCGGCGACACGGTCTGCTATTACGAAACGTCGCGGGCGCTCGTTAATCTCGGCATGAAAGACCCGGCGAGTTTCTGGAAGGTGATGACGACGGCGCCTTCGGTGGAGAATTATTTCCTGTTTGACGACAAAACAGGATTTCCCTGGGCGTTCATGTACTACGACACACAGACGTTCTTCGTCGCAAAGCTGATCGCACCCATCCTTTTCGTTGCGTTCCGCAGCTACCTCGTTTCCGGCGTGGTGCTTTCCTGGCTTTCTTTTTTCGGGATATGGCGCTTCTTCCTGATGCTTTGCCGCCATTATCCCGCTATTGAGAAAAGACTTGCGCTGGGCGTCATTTTTGTTCCGTCGGTGCTGTTCTGGGGTTCCGGCATCCTGAAAGACACGATCACATTTTCCGCCGTATGCTGGTTTATCGTTGGGATAGAAGGATTCTTTATCCTGAAAAAATCACGGCTGAAGAACGCGGCCATTTTTATTGTCGCATCGTACGTGCTGATCTCGATCAAAGCGTACATCATGATCTCGCTGCTTCCCGGGGTTTTCCTCTGGCTGCTGTATTCCCGTTTTTCCCGGTTCAAATCGTATTTCCTGCGCTACATGTCCGTGCCGTTCATCGTGATCTTTTCGCTGGCGGCCGGGTACGGACTTCTTTCGGTGCTCGGCGACAGCCTCGGGAAATTTTCAGTGGCGCACATGCTGGAAACCGCTTCGATTACGCAACGCGACCTGAAGCAGGATTATTACCACGGAAGCTCTTTCGACATCGGGGAATTCGATCCTACCATTTCCGGCGTGATCAGCAAGGCGCCCGCGGCCATGGCTGTGGGACTTTTCCGGCCGTTCATCTGGGAAGCGCATAACGTGGTGATGCTCGTTTCAGGACTCGAGAACCTGGTCTACCTCTCGCTGACGCTGATGCTTTTCGCGAGATTCATCATGCAGCCGAAAAAATTCTTCCGCACGTTCTTCAATGATCCGCTCCTGCTTTTCATGTTCACCTACACATTGCTTTTTTCCGTGCTTGTCGGGCTTTCCACGTCCAATTTCGGCGCGCTGGTGCGATTCAAGATCCCGTTCCTGCCGGCCTTTATCTGCTTCTTGCTGATCCTGAATTACAAGCTCGCCCGGAAGAGGTCCGGAGCTCCTGCAGGTGATTATTCCCCGCTGGTGAACCCCGGGACGATCCGTTACGATGAAAAAACAGGAATAATAACCAAAGCGGGCCGCTGAAAATTCAGGCTCCTTCCGCAGCTAGGTGCTGCTCCCATTTCCACGCGCTTTCCATCATCTCCCGCAGCGAACGTTTCGCCTGCCAGCCGAGCTCTTTTTCTGCTTTCGATGAATCGGAAAAAATGGCTTCCACATCGCCGGCGCGGCGCGGCGCAACCTTGTAGTTAAGCGCGCGGCGGGAAACGTTCTCGAATGCCTGTATCGCTTCCAGCACCGTAACGCCGCTTCCGCTGCCGAGGTTGAACACGTCGTACTTTTTCGCTGAAGCGTTTTTTTCAAGAAAGTCAAGCGCTTTGACATGCGCCCCCGCGATGTCGCACACGTGCACATAATCGCGTATGCACGTGCCGTCGCGCGTGCCGTAGTCGCTGCCGAACACCTGCATTTCCGGGATCTTCCCGATGGCGGTCTGCGTGATGACAGGAACGAGATTGTTCGGGCGCTGGTTCGGAAGCTCTCCGAGCAGGCCGGTTTCGTGCGCGCCGACCGGGTTGAAATAGCGCAGCGAAATGCCTTTCATCTTTTTCGAAACGGCCGTGAAATCCTGGAGGATCTTTTCGCCGATCACTTTGGTGAACGCATAAGGTGATTCCGTTTTTCCCGGAACGGTCATTTCATTGACAGGAAGCGAGGAAATATTTCCGTAGACGGAGCAGGAAGAGGAAAAAATGAAATCCGTCGCACCTGCTTTTTCCGCTGTTTCGAGAAGGTTGATCAGTGAATTGACATTGTTCCGGTAATACATCAGCGGGAACGCGACCGATTCCGGGACCGACTTGAACGCGGCGAAATGGATCACGCCGGTGATGCCCGGGAACTTTCCGAACAGGGCCTTCACCTGTTCCGCATCGGAAAGATCGCATTCCATGTGCTGGATTTTTTTCCCGGTAATGCGTTCTATCCGATCGTACGTTTTCGCTGAAGAATTCGAATAGTTGTCGGCAGAAACGATAGCGCAGTCCGGTTGTTCGGCGAGTGCGACGATGGTATGCGACCCGATGTAGCCGGCGCCCCCGGTGACAAGTACTGTTTTCCTGCTCATGCGGAATATATTTTTCTGTAAATATCGGTTGCCGCCGTAAAATTCCTGTGCTTTACTGTTAATTCATGGATACGTTTTGCCATCGCACCATCGCTGTCTTTTCGGATCAGCTCATCGATCCTTTCCACAGCATTCCGGAATTCTTCGCCGGAAAAGGAGCGCAGGACGTACCCCGCGTTATTCTGTGCAATAATATCGCTGTCTTCTGAAATGCCTGCAGGAATAACGACCGGAAGTCCCACGCCCCAGAATTCCCCGTCCTTGATAGGCGTGCAGTATTTCCGGCTTGGAACGGGCTTGTAGTGCGAGAAGGCGAAATCGGCGAGACCGAGGTAAGCGGGCATTTTTTCATTGGGAACGAAAAGGGATACCACGTTTCCTGCCGGGATCCCCGCAGCACCCGTAATTTTTTCAACCGTTTCGCGCGGCGCAGACGTGAGGAGCAGCAAACGGAAATCGTCCCGCCACTTTTCGAAAGCCTGCCGGAAAAATCCGGACGCTTCTTCTTCGAGGTAAAGTCCGCCGAATTTCCCCGCGCACACGCAGACGATCTTGTTTTCCAGTCCGAGCGAACGCAGCAGCTCCGGGTTCTTCCGTTCCGTCACATTGAAACGCTGTGTATCGATGCAGGCCGGCTTCGCGAAAAAATTGTTTCCGCTGTAGCCATATTTTTCCTGCGCGTATTTTTTCACGCCCGGCACGACGCCGATCACCCATTTCGCGTGGTTCACCTGTTTCTTCTCGAGGAAGGAAAGAACACGGAAAGCGATACCGTTCTTTTTCCATGTGCCCGTTTCCACCATGGGATCGGCGTGCGGCTCGAAGCTGTCGAGCACGAGGGGAATTCCTGTTTTTTTTGAAAGCCGCCACCCGATTCCGCCCGCTGGTGTGCACCAGGTGTGTATCGTATCAATCTTATTCGTGCGGATGAACCGGCGCAGCTTCCTGATGTTTTTCATCCAGGAAAAAAGCGCATTCGCCCCGAAAGGGTGCAGCGCAAATGAAAAATGAAAAATGCCTTTTTCGATCCCGTTCTCCTGTTCGCTTTCGCCGTCACGCTCGAGCGTGAGCAGGTGAATGCGGCTGTCTTCGGGGAGAATATCACGAATGATGCGCAGGTACGGCAGCGTATAGATCCCGATGAGCGGATCGTCAAACGACCAGTAAGTGAGCACCAGGATATTCCGCGCCATCAGGTTAATTTCTTTAGGAGACTGAAAAATGCGGGCGGCCAGGCAATAATTGCTTTCCACATGAAAAGCAATCCCCGTTTTTTATTGTTGCCGTTCACCCACCAGCTGCCGGCGAGAATGAGATAAAGGTTCGAAAAGCATTTCCGCCGGAATGCGCCGGAGGAAAATGCACCGCTGCGTTTCGCTTTTTCATAAACGCCGGTGTGGTCTTTTTCCATTACCGCGATGTTGCGGCTCATGCTGCCGGGAAGAATCCGATAGCAGGCGAGGACTTCACGGAGAAAAACGCTTTTGTATTTCTGCGCCAGTTGCAGGCAGAAATCCTGGTCGGCGGCGGTGGAAAATGCCGTGTCGAATTTCACGCCTTCGTCAATGACGCGGCGGCGGAAAACAAGATTGCTGCAAGGGCCCGGGATCACTTCACCGTTCCACAGCAGTAGATTCTCCAGCACGTTTTCTCCTTTCCCGTTCGTGTCGGGGCCGCAGGCATTCGAATCTTCGCCGATAAGACGGAGGTTGCTGTAGGTCCACACTGCTTCCGGATCTTTTTGCAGCGCTCCTGTTTTCTTTTCGAGGTTGTCCGGAAGGAATGTATCGTCTGCGTCGAGCAGCGCGATGAATGCTCCTTTTGCTTTTGAAAGCCCGTTGTTGCGTGCCGCGCTCACACCGGCGTTCGCCTGGTGATGGATCGTGATGCGTGTGTCGGCGAGAAAAGCTTCAACAATTTCCGCGGTGTTGTCGCGTGAACCGTCATTAATGATGATCATTTCCCAGTCGGAGATCGTCTGCGCCTGAACGGAACGGATGGTCTCACCGATGAATTTCGCGGCGTTGTAAGCAGGCGTAACAATCGAAACGAGCGGCATCAGTTCTGGTTTAACGCTTCGCGGTAAAGCCGCAGGTGATCCTGCCACATGCGGTCGAGACTGAACAGCTGCAGCGCGGTCTGCCTGCCTGCCTCCCCGGTTTTTTTCCGGTCGACTGAAAGCAGGTAACGGATTCCTTCCGCCAGGGCCTCTGCATTCTGTGCGGAAACAAGATAGCCGTTTTTCCCGCTTTCGATCGCATCACGTGCGGCGCCCGTGGAAGTGGAGACGACAGGAACAGCGTTCATCATTGCTTCCGCGATAACGAAACCGAAAGGTTCCATTGCCGCGGCGTGAAGATAAATATCCATGATGCCGTAAAACGAAGGCATGTCGCTGCGTTCGATCCATCCCGTGAGCTGGATGTTCCCTGCAAGATTTTTTTTGCGCACCAGCGCCATCATCTCCTGCTGCAGGTCGCCGGTGCCGGCAAATAAAAAGCGCAGCCGCGGATTTTCTTTCACCAGCATTTCCGCTGCAGCGATAATATGCCGGTGGCCTTTCCATTCGATAAAACGCGACACGTTACCGATGACGATATCGCCCTCGCGGATACCGAACCGTGCACGAAGGCGGTCCCTGGCTTCCGCGGCCTGGTGCGTCACCTGCGCGACCGGGATACCGTGATGAACGATCTTCACTTTGCGCGGATCGGCTTTTTCTTTTTCGAGGATGAAATCGCGGCTTTCCTGCGAGAGCGCGAAGATGAGATTGGCGTTGCGGTTATTGAGGCGGTCGAATTTTATTCCTTTCGGGGCGAAATACCAGTGAAAACCGGTGTCGCCCTTGGTGATCACGCGGACTTTCACACCGGCAATGCGTGCAGCGGCCAGCGCGGGAACAGCGTCATCGAAAAGATGTGCGTGCACGACGTCCGGTTTCAGTTCCCGGAAAAGTCTTACCAGCTTCGGCACGGCAGCCAGCATGGAGCGTCCGCGGCTCGTGTTCCGGAACGGGATCCAGTACGCTTTGCTTCCGCGCCGGTCCATGTCTTCGATCATTTGCGGACGTTCCGCGCAAAGCGCGACGAAGGAAACCTGCACATTCGGTTCTTCCTGCGCTTTTTCCGCGAACCAGTTGAAGTACGGGACCGAGCTGTTGTTGGCCATTACGTGAACGATATGGAGCGGACGTTCATTCATTGACGACGGAAAATGCAGAAAGCGTAAGACGGTAAAAAAAGAATTTCATGCGCAGCGGAAGAAGGCGGAACAAAGGTCCGTTCTCCAGGACGCCCCGGCAAACTGTTTTTTTGGCGATGCGAAGGAAAAAACGTTTCAGCGGCCCGTTCTTCGGAATAACGAGCGAAGGAAGTAATTGCTGGTAATCCGGCCGGAGACGGAGCAGCGCTGTGCGCGCCTTCGCGTATTCATTGCTGCGGCGGATGAAATCTCCGGGTGAAGGGAAGTCGTTGTGGAAAGCAATTATTCCGCCGTCATAAAAAACACGGATGTCTTTTTGTAAGGCGCGAACACCGAAATCGAGGTCTTCCGCATCGGATAATTCTTCATCAAACCCGCGGAGCAGGGAAAAAACTTCCCGCGGAAGGGAAAGGTTGCAGGCTGTGAACGAAAATTTTTCAAACGTCACTTCTCCTTTGGCGATCATCGATGTCCGCCAGCTTTCTTCCTGCCGGATGATGAAGCGGTCGAAGCCTGATTTTGCTTCCGCCGGATTCCTGAAACCGCTTCCGGATAAAATGCACGCGGGATTTGTTTCGTGGAATTGAACATGCTTTGAAACAAGGTCCGCTGAGCAGATCATGTCGTCGTCGATGAAAAGAAGAAGACCTGATGTGGCCGCGGAAGCGCCTGCATTTCGTGCGGCAGCGCGACCGGAATTTTTCTGCCGGATGACAATGAGCGTTGTGCCTGTTTTGGTCACTGTATGGTCCGGGACCACGACATGAGCATCGTCGTTGTCCACCACGATGATCAGCTCTTCGAAACGCGCAGTTCCCGCGCAAAGGCTTTTTACAGTTGTTGCCAGCTTTTCTCCGCCGGAATAAGTGGGAATGATCACGCTCGTCTTCATGCAGCCGCTCCTTTCAGAAAAAGACGGAACGAGATCCTGCGGATCTTCCCGGCAAGCGGATCACGTGAAGTAAGCCAGAGCAGGGAGCGGAAGAACATCAGTGTGCGCGCATAAAAATCGCCGCGGTATTTCCGAAGGAAAAAGAATTCATTCCGGTGCTTGTGTTCGAGAACGGCTTCCGAAGCCGATGCGCCGTGGTGGTGGATAACGGATGTCCCGGCATAATAAAATGCGCGGTAACCTTTCTTGCGGAAAACATAGCACCATTCGAGATCTTCGCCGTACATGAAAAAATCATCGGGAAGCTTTTCGCCCGGCAGCTCGCGGAGGATCTTCGCCGGGAAAAGGAAGAATGTCCCCCACACCGATTCGGGCCACGCATTTTCCGTGTGACTGAAAAAAGGACCGGAAAGGATCTTTGCTTTTTTTTCCGCGGAAAGCAGTTTATGCAGGCGGAAGAGCTCGAGCAGGCACAAGGCGACCGAAGGAAAACGCTGGCACTGGAACTGTGCCCTGCCATCGGGATAAACCAGCCTGCACGTGACGATCCCGGGCGCCGGCTCCTGCGCAAACTGCCCGATGCATTTGCGGATGGAATTTTCTTTGAGTTCCGTGTCGCTGTTGAGCAGCAATATGTATTTCCCGGAAGCTTTTTCTATCCCGGTGTTGTTGCCTTTTGCGAAGCCTGTATTTTCCGCATTCCTCACCAGTGTAATACCCGGGAATTCTTCGGTGAATTTTCCGGGATCGCATTCGGTGGATGCATTATCGACAAGGATGATCTCGAATGAAAGATCCTTCGTGAATTCAAACACGGAAGCGATGCACCTGCTGGTCAGCGCGTACGTGTTGTAATTGATAATGATGACGGATACATCCACCGGCGTAAAATTAAAAACAGAAGAAGTAAACGAGCCGTTCCGTCAGCGTCTTTTCGTGCACAAACGGCGCTGATAAGTTCCATCGCTTGCGGCGCAGGTAACCGGCATCTTCCCATTTGTACAGCCGCAGCGCCGGTTCTGTCAGCTCATTTGCAAAACGATCGCCGGTTTCTTTCATCTGCCGCAGGTTGGCGCCGTAGCGGACATTGCGATAAGCGCGGTTGGCGAAAATGAATTTTACCAATGTTTTGAAGCCGACGGAAAAAGATTCGCTTTTCCTTTCCGAAAGGCCGATCGCATTTTTGCCGTGCAGGCGGTAGTGCATTAATGCACGATCGCAGTAGGTGATCTTCCCGGTTGCAGCGCAGGTAAAAATGACGCGATGGTCGTGGTAGCCGAGATGATCCGGAACGGCCAGCGCTTTTTCCGCAAGCGCCCGGTTGAACAGCAGGCTGCAGCCCGGAACGTAATTGCGGAGAAAGAACTGCTCCTGCCCGTATTTTTCCTCGTAACCGGTCAGCGCAAGAAAGGAGCCCCGAATGCTTTCACCGTTCTCATCCATGAGCGAGAGATCGGAAAAAACGAGGTGCGGGATCCCGGGGAGTTTTTTTTCTTCCCTGCGGATGAGCGCGAGCAGCGTGGAAATTTTATCGCTGTTCCATGAATCGTCCTGGTCGCAGAACATCACGTATTCTGCTGATGACCGTTTCAGCAATTCTGCGAATGACGATGAGAATCCCAGCTTCGCGCGATCATCGGAAAGATCGATCTTGCCCGGGAAACGATCAGCGTATTGCCGGAGAATACCGAATGTTCCGTCGCCGGAAGCGTCATCCCGAACGATCAGTTTCCATCCGGTGAAGTCCTGCTTCAGCAGACTTTCCAGCTGCTCCGCAAGGTGTTGTTCACCATTGAAGGTTGAAAGCAGGATGTCCACCGTGGTCCCGGGCATGTTGCGTTTTTGCATTTATGGATTTCCGAAAACGGCATCCATTACCTGTTCAAATTTTCCGCGAAGGTCTTTGCTGTCGAATTGTTTCGCACGCGCCGTGGATTTTTCCGGGGACCAGCCCGCCGGAAGTTTCGCGCACAGGTCGCGTACCCGGCCGGCGATCTCATCCGCATTCCACGTGGGAAGAATAACGCCGCAGCCGTCCTGCACGAATTCCGAAACGCCGCCGGAATCAAGACCTGCAATGAATTTTCCAAGGTAAGCGGCTTCGATCATGACCAGTGGAAAAGGATCCGTGCGAGAGCTGAGGAAAAAAAGATCGGCGAGGGCGAGGCCCGGGTAATAATCGGCAGGCGCCGGGTGGCAGAACGTGATGTTCGCCGCTGATTTTTTTGCGTATTCCGTCCAGAACCAGGAAAACGCACTTTTCACCGGAGAACCCAGCCACAGGAAATGCAGCGGTTCGCTCTTCAGCTGTTCCGCCACGCGCACGAAAATATCGATGCCTTTGATCTCCGCCTGCGAGCCGGACATCACGATAACCTTCGCCGACGGAGAAATCCCGAGCTCTTTCCGTAACTGCTGTGTGCGCTCGTGGTCCGGCTGGATAGCCGCAAGGTCCACCGCTTCGTAAAGAAGGTATTTGTTTTTCACGCCGATCGTGTTCAGCGCTTCGCCTACTGCGTTGGAACAATACACCAGGAATTTCGCCTCCTGCGTTTGCAGCATAAGTTCCTCAGCGGAAATGTAATTGAACTGGCTGCGGAATTCATGGAAATGAACGGCGAA
>DASTSF010000613.1:0-2291 GCA_035760825.1 Bacteroidia bacterium | reverse complement strand
AACGGGAATGCGCAGCGCACTTCCGGTCCGAACCTGGATCCGCAATCGCATACTGTCACCACCGTTGTTGTTCCCAACCTCTGCACGGGACAATGCAACGCAACCGCCACGGCTGTTGTTACCGGCGGCTCCGGAAGCTTTTCCTACCAGTGGAGCACTGTTCCGACGCAAACCACGCAGACAGCCACCGGCCTCTGCGCAGGAACGTATCTCGTCGTGGTAACCGATCTTGTGAACGGCGACCAGGTTCCCGCCTTCGCTGTCGTCACCGACCCGAACCCGCTTGTCATTTTCTTCTTCAATGTTTCCCCGCTTTGCAACGGCCAGTGCAACGGATCGAGCACGGCTACCGTCGCCGGCGGAACAACGCCGTATACGTACCAATGGGGCCCGCCGGGAAACCAGACGACACCGTCCATCTCGAATCAGTGCGCAGGAACCTACACGCTTACGGTAACAGACAACAATGGCTGCGTAAAAGTGGATTCGACAACGATCACGCAACCGGCCATTCTTGCTCCCAACGGCACGAGCGCAAACATTTCCTGCTTTGCCGCATGCGATGGTACGGCTGCTGTCGCACCCACCGGCGGAACTCCCGCTTATTCGTATTCGTGGTCATCCGGACCAACGACACCGGCTATTGCTCCGCTGTGTCCCGGAACGTACACATGCACGGTAACAGATTCGCATAATTGCGTGGCGACCTATTCGACCACCATCACCCAGCCCGCATTGCTGCAGGTGTCGCTGACCGGAACCAATGCAAGCTGCTTCGGTGTCTGCGACGGAACGATAACGAGCACAGTCAGCGGTGGTACTGCGCCGTACATCTATTCCTGGCTGCCGGGTCTGCAGACGACACCGAACCTGAATAACATTTGTGCCGGAACCTATACGCTGAATGTTACCGACGCGCACGGATGCACTGCACAGGCGACGATCACGATCACCGAACCGCCGCAGCTGCTGGTGAACCCGACAGGCGTTGACATTACCTGTTTCGGATCGTGCAACGGGTCCGCCGCGGCAAACGTTTCGGGCGGAACACCCGGTTATACATACAGCTGGTTGAACAGCGGCGGCAACGGACCTACGGCATCGAACCTGTGCCCGGGCACATATACCGTGAACGTGAACGACACCAACAACTGCTCCGCCAGCGGAACGATCACGATCACGGAGCCGCCCCAGCTGCAGGCGAACGCAAGCGGCACCAACATCACCTGCTTCGGTATCTGCAACGGATCTGCCACGTGCAATCCTTCGGGTGGAACAGGTGCATACACCTACAACTGGCAGCCGGGCAACCTGAATACACAAACCATCTCGAACCTTTGCCCGGGATCATATACATTGACCGTCCACGACCAGAACAATTGTACCGCCACCGCAACGATCACCATTACGCAACCTCCGCAGCTGTTTGTCAATCTCACCACGACAAACGTATTGTGCAACGGGCAATGCAACGGAACCGCGACGGCTGCGCCTTCCGGGGGAATTTCCCCCTACCAGTACAGCTGGCAACCGGGCGGACAGACTACACCGGGAATTTCCGGCCTGTGTCCCAGCTCGTATACGATCAACGTGACGGACGCCAATGGCTGCGTGGTTTCACAAACATTCAACATTACACAACCCAACCCGCTCACGGTTTCGATCAATTCCACCAACATTAACTGCAACAGCATCTGCAACGGAACCGCGGCCGCTGCTGTGTCCGGCGGAACACCGACATACAGCTATTCCTGGTCGCCGGGATCACAGACTACGCCGGGCATCAATAATCTCTGCGTGGGCGGTTATACCGTTCACGTGACGGATGCCAACGGGTGCCAGGATTCGGCTAACGTAAACATCATTCAGCCGCCTGCGCTCACATTAATAACCGGGGTTACGAATGCATCATGCAGCGGAAGCTGCAACGGAAGCGCCAACGTAAATGCTTCGGGCGGCAATCCCCCTTATAGCTACCAATGGGCGCCGGGCGGACAAATCACACCTTCGATCAACAATCTTTGCGCCGGCTCATATACAGTAACGGGGACCGATGCTACCAATTGCACATCCACTGCAACCGTAACAGTGACGGAACCTCCGGTATTGATGGCGAACGTCACCTCGTCGAACGTAAGCTGCAACGGCGGCGCTAATGGAACTGCAACATCGAATCCTTCCGGCGGAACCGGGCCCTATTCGTTCCAATGGTCACCCGGCGGACAAACCACGCCTTCCATCACAGGATTAAGCGCAGGAACATACACCTGCACGGTAACGGATGCGAACGG
>DASTSF010000612.1:0-5026 GCA_035760825.1 Bacteroidia bacterium | reverse complement strand
ATTCCTTTTTCATTTCCGCAGAGTCCGCGCGCAGCACCGAGCATATCGGAATGCACTTCCACATCTGCATCCGGAAAAAATTTCCGCAGCGATTCTTTCACCTGCGGACTCATTTTTTCATTACAGCCGGAACCATAAAAGAAAAGCTGATCCGCCTGTTTTCCTTCCAGCCGGGGAAGAATATCTGCACGAAGGCTTTCTTCCATTTTATCCTTCGTCACGTGATAAGGATTATAGCCCTGGGTGTGGACCGAAATATTTTCCGTCCCGGAAACATAACGCCAGTCTGTTTTCGTGGAGCCGCTGTCCGCGATGAGAAAATTCATGCGGTGAAATTACGATTTCGCCTGAAGCGGTTCTTACAACGACCGGAGGAAAGCGATGAGGGCATCACGGTCTGTGGCGGACATGGCAACGAAAGCGTTTTTCGAAAATTCACCTTCGCCTCCATGCCAGAGTATTGCTTCTTCCAGCGACCGTGCGCGCCCGTCGTGCAGGAAATACTGGTGCCCGTTCACGATCTGCGTCAACCCGATTCCCCACAGCGGCTGCGTCCTCCACTCCTGTCCTGTTGCGTCGTAATCAGGACGGTTATCCGCAAGACCCGGGCCCATATCGTGCAGCAGCATGTCGGTGTAAGGAAAAATATACTGGTTGGAGATTTCCGGAAAAGAAACGTCCGTTCCGGTTTGCATCGCCGGAATATGGCACGAAGAGCATTTCGCCGAGCTGAACAGAATTTTTCCCCGCTGCACACGCGGATCGTCGAGGTTTCGCCGCGCCGGAACTGCCAGGGTCCGGACATAAAACGCGGCTGCGTAAAGAACGCTGTCCGGCACTTCCGTCTCGTCGTTGAGTCCGTCATATTGCGGTTGACCTGAACAGCTTTCCTGCGGAAAAAGATAATTGGTCACGCCCATATCCTGGTTGTATGCGCCTGCGCTCTGCTGGAGGAGATCCGGAGCTCCGCATTTCCATCCGAAACGGCCCAGTGCCATCTGATGCGCCTTAACGTCCCACACGTAATTCGGTTTCCCTGAAATTCCATCTCCGTCAGAATCCTGCGGATCGGCAAAGGAAAGAATGGTTTCTTCGGGAACGGCTTCAAGCAGGCCAAGTCCGAAAACAGGCGGCGCGACGCGCGGCGAAAGCATTACGCCCGGCGGAAGCGGCTCATACGCGTTCTGCAATGTGTATGCCGGCGTGCGCAGCTCATACGTCGTTCCGTCTGCATATTGCCCGGTCGTATACGTGTAGGAAATGGCAACATCAGCTTCCGGTTGTTTCCCGGCGATCGCACGTTGCTGAAGCTGTCCTCCGAAACCGGGAACAGGATTCGGTCCGCCATGCTCGTCGGTTCCCGGGATGCTGATACGGAAGAGCATGGAGAGCAATTGTTCATTGGCTTCCGGCGGTTTTCCTCTTCCGTCGGCGACATGGCAGTTGCTGCAGGAAACATTGTTGTACACGGGTCCAAGCCCGGAATGCAACGGAGCCGGCGCAGTGACGAAAGGAGCGCTGAATGCGATATCACCGGTAGCGTGAAGTTCCGTCTTGTCGCTGCTCATGTCAGGGAAGGAATGTCCGAATGCACCGGAACCGTTGTCGAAAACGGTTTGTGAGCCGCCCGAATACGCTTCGTTGCCGTCTGCGTCGTCGAAAATATCCGGCTTGCGGCATCCGTCCGCGATGGTGAATGCAACTACGGAAACAGTCAATGACGCGAGAATGAATTTCCGCTTCATTTTCAATTGGTGTGGGCCTGGATAAAAGGCATAAGCTGGTTATCGATCGTTTGCTGAAGGTCACTGATCGCACTCATGGAATTCTGCAGCTGCACGGGTTGCTGTGCAATCGCCTGGCCGAACGGAACGGTTACCGTACCGAGCGCGGCAAGCGCGGCGTTTATCTTCTGCTTGATCGATCCATCGAGCGAAAGGTCGTACTGCCTGACGAGGTCTTCGATGCCTTTTCCATCGCTGGTATAAGAACCCAGGTAAATATTCCGGACGCTTTTGATGTTGTTTGTGAAATCCGTCGTCGAGTTGAAGGCGAAGGGAGATTCTTCCAGCGAAGGATCCTGCGCGACATACGGTCCGTCTATTTTTTCATTGGCGACTTCATCGCATATTCCTGACATGGCATTGACCATTTCTTCGAAAGCTGAACGTTGCGTGGTGTAAACGGTGCTCCCTGAACCGGCGGAAACAAACTGGCTCCTGTAGCCATTAGGGTTTGCCGCGTTCCACTGCGCCGCGATCGACGCCGTGAGCGACCGGAGGTTTTCCGTCAGCGCTGTAAGAAGATCGAGCTGCCGCGGTGTGAAATCGGTTGCTGCCTTGTTCCCGTTCACGCCGAAAAGGAGATATTCAACGGGGTGAAAACCTTTCAGCGCATCATCGAGGCTGTCGATGTAGCCGGAAGTAAAAACTGCGGAGCTGCTGAGAACGGAATCGAGATCGTTGAAGTTTACGGGCCAGGTATCGATGCGCGGGTCTATGTTCTGCGATTCTACCGGCCCGAATAAAAATCCTTCCGATTGCTCCCACGCGGAACGACATTCACGCCATGATTGCCTGCAGGCCGAAAGATTGGTTTCATTGGTAGCCGCCTGCAGGGTGAGCACATCCTGGTAAAGCACCGAGGCCTGCGCTTCAAGGTCATTGTAGGTGGCGCCGATGACGTGGTCCGACAAGTCGCTGAGCACATCGGCAGTGAGCGTGGATGTTGCCGGCTGGGGATCATCATCGTGATGCTTCCGGCAGGAAAGAAAAATCACAGTCGTGCAAAACAGGAAAAGAATGTTTTTTTTCATTGCCGTTTTTTTAGCTGAGATGAATTATGACTTGTTCCCCCTCCTGTGCAGCAATGTATTTCGTCAGCGCCCGTGTGGCAGGTGCATGTGTGACGTTCCCGTCGAGATCGAACATGCTCCCGTGCGCGGAGCAGTTGATCGTATTCCCGCTGACGGTAAGCGGCTGTTCCTGGTGCGTGCATTGCATAAGCAAGGCGGTGAATGTGCCGTCACTTTTTTTGACGAGCAGGATGTCGTTATCCAGCTTCGCGGAACGGACGAGCACGTAGTTCGATTTGCCGAAAGAAGAAACGGCAACGGAAATTTTATTTTCAGACGGTGACGCTTTCACAACCGGAACGGAAGCGCATCCCTGCAGCAGCGACGCGGCGATACCGATCCCCGGAAGAGCGAGGCATAACCCGCATCCTGCTTTCAGAAACTGTCTCCGCGTCTGCATCATCAGAAGCTGTAAGCGATGCCGAGGTTGACGAATCCGCGCGTCGCATAAAACACCTGCCCGTTCACGTACGGATTTATCTGCAGCGCCGGGTTGGGCTTGCCGGTTGTACGCATCGTGTAATCGGCTTTCACGGCAATCCCGCGGACCGGCATCCATGTTACGCCCGTCACAAGGTATTGCTGCCGGAGCGATTCATCCCGTATTCCGTTCTCGGACATTTTCGCATTGAGATCGAGCATTTCGTAACGCGCAAATACGACAAGATTTTTTTCCGGCGTTGCGAAAGGATGAAGCACATTGTACCCGGCTTCTGCATAAGCGCCCCACATCATCTGCGGCGTGTTGTTCGCGTAAGCGCGGTTGATATTCTGCGCATCCGGTATCGCAACGATCGTTCCCAGCGCTTTGAACGTAAATCCTTCGCTGATGTACTGCGCATCCGCTTCGGCCAGCGCAACGGGCGTTCCGAACGGACCCGAATCAAGACGCAGGCTGTCGGCGTCACGGTGTGAAAGTCCTGCAGTTCCCCCGTAGTAGCCGGAAACCTGGAAACGGAATGCATCCCGGTAATAAAGCAGCGCAGCGGAAACCGCGAGGTTCGATGCGCTCGCATTTTTTCCTTCGAACCTTCCTTCGCGGATGCCGCTTCCGTTACCGAATTCTTCACTGTTCAGCCCGTTGAACAAACCAACCGTCCAGTTGAACCCGGGCAAGCGCGGCGTCTGCCCGTAAAGTGCGATTCCCATTTCACGCCACGTGGAAGGAATGACGAACGTTTCCACGTAAGGGCGATCGATGCCGTTGAATGTCGTGGGAAGATGGTTTTCATTGATGATGCCGAGACGCGGGATGAAAAGCCCGGCATTGACATACAGGTCACGGTTCACATTGAACTTGAGGAACAATTGTTCCATCGCGATCTCTCCGCCCGGCTCGCCCCCTTCCACTTTCGCATCTTCAATTTCCCATTCGGAGAACATGAAGATCTTCTGGTTGAAACGGTGGCCCACAAAAAGAACGTTGCGTGTGAGGTCGGCGTTGCCCGTGCGATCGATAAGATCGTACGTGACCCTGGCTTCACCGTAACCGGAAATGACAGTGGAGGAATTGCTGCGGACGAGTCCCGCGCTGAGCGAATCTTCGTGCGTGAGCACCTGCGCGTACACCGGTGAAATGGCAAGTGAAAAAACGGCTGCAGAAATAATGTGTCGCATTTTATTTTGTTGAATTGAACGCGACAAAAATATATGTGCGGTAAGCGGACGGCAATACCATGTTTCAGGTAAAAAAAACAGCGGCTGTTTTTTGCCGCTGCTCAACCGTAAACAGGAATGTTCCGGTCAGTTCGTATTGAAGAGGAAATGATTCGGAGTGATGATGTTGTTGCGGATCGCGAAGAGCACGAGACCTGCCGTGTTGTTCACGCCGGTTTTGGCCATGATGTTTTTGCGGTGCGTGGTGACCGTGTGCGTGCTGAGAAAAAGTTTGTCCGCGATCTCCTTATTGGTAAGTCCTTCCGCAACGAGGCGGATGATCTCCGCTTCACGCCCGGAAATTTTCAGGCCGTCGCATGACGCGATCTCCGTTTCCATGGAAATATCGTCGCCGGTTTTCAGCACATCGTTCACGATCTTTCCGCAAAAGAATTGTTCGCCTTTCGACGTAGTGATCAGCGCTTCGATGATCTCTTCTTTTCCGCAATCGCGCAGCAGGTAGCTGGTGAGTCCTGCGTTCATCGCATCGGAAAGCATCCACCGGCTCGGTTTGTC
>DASTSF010000611.1:0-2830 GCA_035760825.1 Bacteroidia bacterium | reverse complement strand
ACTCCTCCGTCGGGATTGTAGATGATGTATTTCGCGTTCATCATGTTCAGCGCGGGCTGCTGCGAAAGAACAATGCGGAGCATGGAGTCATTCTGTCCCTGCTGGATCGCGGCGCGCACCTGGTTCACGTTGTTTTCCATTACCTGCTCGTACAATTCCTGCATGCGCTTGAGCTTCGCACCGTGGTAACCGCCGATGGATTTATGGAAATAGGAAGTGCTTCCGTCCTGCCAGGTCTGCACCGCCACGTTGAGCACGCGGGAACCGAGATCATGGTTCTGCGCCTGGTCGCTGATGATCATTTCATCGGCTTTCGACATGACGTACGGCGTTTCATTCTTCCTCGCTTTCTCGTAGTTAGAGCTGTTCAGGTAACGGTGCGCCACAAGGAACATATCGAGCACCACGAGTCCTGCCATTGCAATGGCGAAAACATTTCCGGATAATTTTTGCCGCGAATAGAAATAGATCAGCCCGAATGAAAGCGCAATGAACGCGAAGCTCCGTATGGCATCACCTTTCACGATGGACGTACGCGCATTGGACAGCTCGTCTATGTATTGCCCGATAACGGCATCGCTTCCACCCTGCCCTTTTATGCCCTGCGTGATCTGCGCGGTTTCCTCGTCGGTAACCGTCGTCACGAACATCGAGGGAGCCAGCCACACAAGAAGCGAAAGGCCGCCGGTGAGTCCGAGCGCAAGAAGCACTTTCTTCATTTTCGCCTTGATGATGCCGGGATCCCGCATGATCTCGCGGATCGTGAGCATCGCAAGAATGGGCATCGTCAGCTCTGCGATCACGAGCGTCATGGAAACGGCGCGGAACTTATTATAGCCCGGGAAATAATTGAAAAAGAATTCCGTGAAGCCGATGAAATTCTTTCCCCAGGCGAGCAGGATGGACAGCGCGGTTGCACCGAGCAGCCACCATTTGATGGAATCTTTTACAATAAAAAGTCCGAGCACGAACAGGAAACAGATGATCGCACCGACGTATACCGGTCCGCTGGTAAAAGGCTGGTCGCCGAAATACGCAGAGTTGCTGCCGATGTTTTCCCGGAAATTCTGATCGACGTCGTCGAGCGCATCCTTGTCATAATTCTGGATCGCTTCCGACGCACCGCCGTAAAAGTTCGGGATCATGAGCGTCATCGTCTCTCCTTTCCCGTAACTCCATTGCGTAGCGTATTCGATGGGAAGCCCGGAAGTCTTTTTCTGCTGCGTGTTGTCGACGGTAATATCGGACTGGCCGCGCGTGGATTCTTTGCCGTATTCGTTGGTCAGGTAGAGGTTCGTTATGTTGGGCAGGACAGCGACGAAGGCAGCCACGGCCAGCAGGCCCGCCGCCCTGACGAGGTACTTCACTTCGCCTTCCCGGTAAAGACGCACGGCTTCACCGATGCCGAGCAGGAGAACGGTGAGCATGAGGTAATAGGTGATCTGCAGGTGGTTCGCGTTGATCTCGAGGGCCAGCGCCAGCGCCGTCAGCGCAGAACCGAGAAAGAGTTTCCCGCGCATGGTGAGGAACACGCCCATCAGCACGGGCGCCATATATGCAACGGCGAACGCCTGCGTGTTGTGTCCCGCCTGGATGATAATGACAAAATAAGTGGAGAAGCCGAACGCGAATGCGCCTGCCATTGCGGCGAGCGGATCGACTTTAAGCGTGATGAGCAGGAAATAGAAACCGACCATGCAGAGGAAAATCGCGGTGGCCGGCGAGGGAATGACCTTCATGAAAAAATCCTGCACGTATTGTACAAGATTGTTCGGGTAAAGCGTGGATATCTGGTACGCCGGCATCCCGCCGAACATGCTGTTCGTCCAGAGCGGTTCTTTCCCGGTCTTCGCGCGGTAATCCATGATCTCCTTCGCCGTTCCCTGGAAATTGGTGACGTCGCCCTGGCGCACCCGTTTTCCGTCGAAGAAAACCGGTGAGAAAAAAGCCACGGTGACGACCGCAAAAACGAGTACCGCCACAAACTTGATGGCGTGACGTTTCATGAAATCGGAGAAGGAATTGTTCATAGCGCTTGTTTTCAGGAATTAAGGCAGGGCAAAGTTATCAAAATCACCGTCAGGCAAAAGAGGGCGGAGTTAATGATTCCTAAAGGAAAAGCGCCGGTGTGAAAAAGCGTAAAAAGCGAATCCCCCGCTTAGCCTGGGAAACTGCGGGGGATTCTTTTTTTGTTCAGTCCGTTCTCCGGTGGAGGCTCCCCAAGGGAGGTCGGAAAAGGACTGCCAAACACCTTAACCAGAATTGTACTGTAAACATACATTCACCAAAAGTTCATTCCAACCTGCTTTAAATAAGTGGCAGGCTTTTTTGGTAATCGGGGAAATGCTGCGGATAAGTGGGAAATGCTGCGCGGCGATCAGCTGATGTCTTCGTAATCGACGTATTCGCCTTCGTTGTTCGGGATACGCGACTGGTTCTGCTTCTTCGTTTCCACTTTCACGTCACCTTCTTTTTTACGGTCCTGGCTCGTGTGAAAATGATAATGCGTCTGCTGACGGAAAGATGAGCGGCTGCGCGATTCGGAACCGAACGCGTTGAAGAGCCGGATAACCAGCCAGATGGCGAGGATGGTGAAAAATACTTCCTGCATGGCGATACAAAGTTACAACATTTTAAAGCGAAGCCTCCTGTTCATCCAGTCGTGATAAGCGATAATTTAGTGTGCGTTTTTGAAACACGTTAACAAATATTCTGAATGAAAGTCACAGTCACCATCAGGGAAATAAATCCCGATTTCGACGAGGAGTTCGCGGAACGGCACCACGAAGGAAACGAAAGCGAGGATAATGTGCGTTACAACTGGGAAGAT
>DASTSF010000610.1:0-10492 GCA_035760825.1 Bacteroidia bacterium | reverse complement strand
AGCAGGGACCTTGGGGCGCCTACCTGCTTGTGTTCGTCGCGCTCGGCGTCACGCTCGGCATGTCGACCATCCTGTGGTTCCTCGTCGAAAGGCCCACACAGCTCCTGTCGAAACGCCTCCGGCTGTAAAAAATTCCCGCGCTTATTGTTCTTACCTTTGACGGATGAGCTCAACGGTTACGCCGTATAATTCGGAATCAGGGAAAAAAGAGCAGGTGGCGGAGATGTTCGACAACATCGCGCACCGTTATGATTTCCTCAACCAGCTGCTTTCGCTCGGCATTCACAAAGGCTGGCGGAAAAAAGCAGTGCGGAAGCTGGAAGAGATCCATCCCCTGACCATTCTCGACGTAGCGTGCGGCACCGGCGATTTTGCGATCGAATCGTTCAAGCGCCTGCAACCGGAAAAAGTAACAGGCGTGGATATTTCCGAAGGTATGATGAAGATCGGCCGTGAAAAGCTGGAAGCGAAAAAGCTTTCGGGGAAGATCAGTCTTGTTTACGGTGATTCGGAAAATCTTCCCTTCGCTGAAAATTCATTCGACGCCGCGACGGTCGGATTCGGTGTACGGAATTTTGAAAACCTCGAAAAAGGACTCGCGGGAATATTCCGTGTGCTGAAGCCCGGCGGAAAGCTCGTCGTGCTCGAATTTTCAAAACCACGGAAATTTCCCGTGAAGCAACTGTACCGTTTCTATTTTCTCCGCGTAACGCCTTTTATCGGGAAACTGTTTTCGAAAGACAGCCGCGCCTATTCCTACCTCCCCGAATCCGTCAACGCCTTTCCCGACGGCGAAGAATTCATGCGCAGGATGGAAAAAACCGGGTTTTCGTCGGTCAGCTGGCAACCTTTGACCTTCGGCATCGCCTCAGTCTATACAGGCATCAAGCCGCAATAATCTATCTTTACACCCGTTTACTTAAGATATGGTCAGACGTATTTTCCTGCTTTTCCTGCCCCTGCTTTTCACCGTGCAGCTCTGGTCGCAGAACCAGGCGCAGCAGAACAGGCCGGAATATTATACCGACCCGATCCATTTCGGATTTTACCTCGGTGTCAACCGGACGAATTTCCAGGTCACGCCCGTGCAGAACTGGAGATCCGTTGCCGGCGATTCGCTGAAAACGATCCTTTCCTCCTCGTCAACCGGGTTCAACCTCGGCATTGTTTCCGAATTGCGCATGATGGAATACGCCTGCCTGCGTTTCGTTCCCGCCATCGCTTTCGGATCGCGCAACCTCGATTATCATTTCGAAGGACGCGACACGTTCGATATCCAGAAACGCGTGGAATCCACGTTCCTCGATTTTCCACTCGACATCAAGATCCGCTCGAAACGTCTCGGCAATTTTGCCGCGTACATGACCGGCGGAGGAAAATACACGCTCGACCTTGCCTCGCAGAAAGACGTGAACAACCAGACAGCCACTTCCGCGCAGCAGGTGGTGAAGCTCGCCAAGAACGACTGGTGCTACGAAGCGGGCGCCGGCGTCGATTTCTTTCTTCCCTATTTCAAGTTCGGCATCGACCTGAAATTTTCCATGGGACTGCGTAACCTGCTGATCAAAGACAACACGGTTTTCGCGCAGACGCTCGATTCCCTTCACTCGCGCGTGTTCCTTATTTCCTTCACGTTCGAAGGATGATCCGCTCACTCCGTTTATCGCTCACACCTGCGCAGGCCTTCGACGACACAAAGCTGCGCTACGTGATCTGCAAAGAAGCGGGAACGGGCAGCGAAGAGCTCAGCGGCTGGATCATACGCAAACGTTCCATCGATGCGCGTTCGCGCAACGTAAAGATCCATCTCGAGATCGACGCGTTCATCGGCGAGCCCGTGCGTTCCGAAAAACCGCAGTGGACACCGCGTGACGTCAGCGCAAAACCGGAGGTGATCGTCATCGGCGCCGGACCCGCAGGACTTTTCGCCGCGCTGAAGCTGATCGAAAACGGGCTGAAGCCCGTCATCCTCGAGCGCGGAAAAGACGTGCAGAAACGGAGACGCGACCTCGCCGTTCTCAACAAAGAGCATATCGTCGATCCCGATTCGAACTATTGCTTCGGCGAAGGCGGCGCAGGAACTTATTCCGACGGAAAGCTGTACACACGTTCGCACAAACGCGGCGATGTGAACCGCATCCTGAACATATTCGTTGCGCATGGAGCAGACGAAACCATTCTCGCCGATGCGCACCCGCATATCGGGACGAACAAACTGCCGAAGATCATTACCGCGATTCGTGAAAATATCCTGCGTTCCGGCGGGGAGATCCATTTCGAAACACGCGTAACAGACCTGGAGCTGGACGGAAACGAGATCACAGCCGTTGTCGCACGAAACGGGCAAGCGGAAAAAAATTTCCCGGCGAAGAAAATACTTCTCGCCACCGGCCACAGCGCGCGCGACATTTTCGAGCTGCTGCACGCAAAAAAAATCCGCATCGAAGCGAAACCGTTTGCGCTGGGCGTTCGCGTGGAGCATCCGCAGGCGCTGATCGATTCCCTTCAATACCATTGCCGGGTTGATGAAGTCGAACGGGCGCGCGAATTTCTTCCGGCCGCTGCGTACAGTCTCGTCCACCAGGCGGAAGGCAAAGGCGTTTATTCGTTCTGCATGTGTCCCGGCGGGATCATCGCGCCGTGCGCCACCTCCCAGGAAGAAATAGTCACGAACGGATGGTCGCCCTCGAAGCGCAACAACCCGTTCGCCAATTCCGGCATCGTGGTCTCTGTTGAACCCGCCGAACTGAAAGCATACGAAAAGCACGGCGTTTTCTCCGCGCTGCGTTTCCAGCAGGAAATGGAGCACAACGCGTGGATCGCGGGAGGAAAAACGCAAACCGCACCAGCGCAGGCCCTCGCCGATTTCGTGAACGGAAAACTTTCTGCGCAACTGCCCGAATGTTCTTACCAGCCCGGCGTCCGGTCAGCTCCGCTGCACGAGCTGCTCCCCGCTTTCATCGGGAAACGATTGCAGGAAGGATTCCGTGTTTTCGGACAGAAGATGCGCGGCTATCTTTCCAACGACGCGCTGATCGTCGCGGTGGAATCGAGGACTTCCTCGCCGGTGCGCATTCCGCGCGATGCGGAAAAATTCCATCACCCGCAGATCGTCAATCTTTATCCCTGCGGAGAAGGTGCGGGCTATGCGGGCGGAATTGTTTCGGCGGCCATGGACGGGGAAAAATGTGCGGAAGCGATCGCAGGGACGATGTCCTGAACTAAGGCGGGCAACTGCGCCAAAATATTTCCACGCACGGGATTCACTCTGATTTTTTTCGGCTTCACTTCTTTCCAGGAGCAGCCCGGACACTTCAAAATAAAAAAGGGGACCTGAACTTGTCAGATCCCCCGTTGGCCGGACCAGGAAAAACGCTACTAAAACCCGGTTCCGAGATCGCGCAGGCGGTAACTGCGCGGTAAGATTTTATGCGTGGTAATTATTGATGTACGTTGCAAGATCGCTGACAGAAGACGAAAACGTGAACGCATTGTTGACGAGGTAGTAGTTCCCGGGATCGACTGTACGGCCGTAGGCGTATTTGGCAAGCTCCACCTTCGTGCTTTCGAATGTCATCAGCTGCACGAGCTCGTACGCCTGCTGCGAAGAAAGATGATTCATGTTCACCGCCTGCTTCGCGATAATCAGCTTGTCGCTGTCGAACGACTGGTTGCTCACAGTATTCTTCAGCACCTGGAAATCATTCGGCGACATTGCGTAGTACGTCTGCGGGTTCCATCCATAACCGGAATTACTTCCGTAATTCGTATAACTGTTGCCGCAACCGCTGTTCCCGGTTCCATAGTTTCCATTGCCATTATTGTAACCGCCATTGGTGCCGTTGTTGTTCCCGTAATAATCGCCGCCATCGTGACCATGTCCGCCGTAACCGTATCCCTGCGTGATCGGGATCATGCTGTTGAAACGGAGCAGGTGTTCGTTCAGCGCAACCGCATCGATCTTTTCATTCTCCGGAATGTTCACCCAGCCGTCAAAAACCACCGAAGGCATTCCGCAGGCACCGTATTGCGTTGTCGTGGCATGACGCATGACGATATGATGCATGCCGGGTTCGATCATCGTCACTTCGTACGTATTGGAAGGCGTCTGGAAGAAACTGTTGTCGAATTTGAGCACGAACTTGGAATTGTCCGATGCGGAGAGCCTGATCTCAGAGCTCATCGCGTTCACTGCGGCCGGCAATACTGCAAGCGCAGCGATGATGGATAGTTTGACATAGGTTTTCATAGGTTGTTTCTCCTTTCCGGGAAGTTCCCTGCAGATGACATTTCAAGTTGCGTGCCAAACTTCTTCCCGCCGGGCGGCAGCCGGTTTCCTGTTTACAGTTTTTGGGAAGAGCCGTGTGAGTTTAATTATGGTTTGCGGAAACCGCGAACTAAGAACTATGTTCTACTTTAGCGGCATGAAATTCATCGTGAAGATCCTCATCTCGACGCTGGCGGTCCTCGCCACTTCCGCGATCCTTCCGGAATCGATGGTGCACGTGGCAAATGTAAAGACCGCGCTGCTCGTGGCGGTTGTCCTTGCCTTCCTGAATGCGGTGGTGAAACCTGCGCTCATCATCATGACGATCTCCGTCACCGTTTTCACGCTCGGGTTTTTCCTGCTGGTCATCAACGTTATCATCATCAAGCTGGCGGATTATTTCATCGACGGCTTCGCCGTGCACGGTTTCTGGTCCGCATTAATTTTCAGCTTTGTGCTGACGATCGTGAACAGCGTATTCGAAAGCCTGACCAAAGACGACAAGCATTACAATTAGCTTTCCTTAACAGAACGATATGCAGTGGCAGACACTTTTTTCGGAAGCAAGACTCGGAGATAAACAATACAAACGGCTCATTTCGCCCGACCGCACCAATTTCGAACGTGATTTCGACCGCGTGGTCTTTTCCTCGGCGTTCAGGCGGCTGCAGGATAAAACGCAGGTGATCCCGTTGCCGGAAAGCGATTTCGTTCACTCCCGGCTGACGCACAGCCTCGAAGTTTCCTGCGTGGCGCGTTCACTGGGGAAGATCGCAGGAAAGGAAATTATCGGGCGCTACGGCCTCACGGATATTCACGCATCCGACTTCGGTGCGATCTGCGCAACCGCGGCGCTCGCGCACGACATCGGCAACCCTCCGTTCGGCCACAGCGGGGAAAGCTCGATCAGCAATTATTTCCTCAACGGGAACGGCGCGCAATTCCACGATGCGGTCGGCGATGAAAACAAATGGAGCGACCTCACCGGCTTTGAAGGAAATGCCAATGGTTTTAAGCTGCTGACGAATTACAACGATTCTGCGGGCGGGAACATCAGTCTTACTTTTTCCTCGCTGGCGGCATTCACCAAATACCCGACGCGTTCGAACAAGCTGGAAGAGCACACGCCGCTCTTCCGGGGAAAAGTGAGCCAGAAAAAATACGGCTACTTCCAGTCGGAAAAAGAAATATTCAAAACCATTTTCGATCACCTCGAGATCGACGCGCTGACGGATTACGCCTGGCGGAGGCACCCGCTCGCTTTTCTCGTGGAAGCCGCCGACGACATCTGCTACCGCATCATTGATTTCGAGGACGGCATACGCATCGGGCTCATTCCCTTCACCGAAGGTGAAACCTTGCTGAAGGAAGTCTGCGGAAAAGATTTCGACGCGGGCCGTTACGCATCGATCACCGACCAGCGCGAAAAGATCGCGTACCTGCGTGCAAAATCCATCAACACGCTGATCAACCACGTCACGCAGCTTTTCCTGGATATGGAGAAAGAAATGCTCGGCGGCACGTTCGACACGTCGCTTGTCGATGCCATCGATCCGGCAGTGCTGAAGCCGCTGAAAGCGATACTCGATCTTTCCGTGGAAAATGTTTACCGAAGCCGCAACGTGATACAGATCGAAGCAGCAGGATTCAACGTCGTGGGCGAGCTGCTTGACATTTTCATCACCGCGGTGAATGATTATCATTCGTTCGGAAAAGAACTGCGGAAAAAACGCCCGTTCAGCGACAAGGTGATCCGCCTCTTCCCGCAGCAGTTCCTCCACGCCGGCAGCGACGACCTTTACCTGCGCATACTGCGCGTCTGCGAATTCGTGGCCGGTATGACGGACACTTACGCCGTTTCGTTGTACAGGAGATTAAAAGGGATCGAGCTGCCCGGGAAATAAAACAGGGATCAGCACCGCACGCCGATGACGAGCACATCGTCCACCTGCGTTGCACCTGCCTTCCACCGTTCCAGCTCTTCGTCCAGCAGGGATTCCTGCTCCTGCATCTTTTTCGCGGTGATGGAAAAAAGAAATTCACGGAATCGTTTCGTCATGTATTTCTTCCCGTTCACACCGCCGAACTGGTCGGCAAAACCGTCCGAGAACATGTAGATGCAGTCGCCGGGCGCAACGGCAGGAGCATGCAGCGTGAACTTCCGCTCCGATTCCGCCTGGAGTCCGCCGATGGAAAATTTGTCGCCTTTGATCTCTTCGAATCCATTGTTCCTGAAGATCCACAGGGGGCGCTGCGCTCCCGCAAACTCCAGCCTGCCGTCTTTGCGGAAAACACAAAGCGCGATGTCCATGCCGTCCTTCGTTTCCGTCTGTTCGTGCTGCTTGAGCGAAACGCGCACTTCGCGGTGAAGCTCATCGAGAACGGAATCAGGCGAGACGATATTTTTTTCGTTGACGATATGATTCAGGATGTTGTTCCCGATCATGCTCATGAGCGCGCCCGGAACACCATGTCCTGTGCAATCCGCCGAAGCGATGAAGCGGTTGCCGTCTTTTTCAGCAAACCAGTAGAAGTCGCCGCTCACGATATCTTTCGGCCGGAACAGCACGAATGATTCCGGGAAATGTTCGTATTTGATCTCTTTCGACGGAAGAATAGCGTCCTGGATCCTTTTCGCGTAGTTGATGCTGTCGGTGATATCCTTATTCTTCTCCTCGATCACTTTTTTCTGCTCGGTGATCTCGGCCGTACGCTCCTTCACCTGCAGCTCCAGCGTCTCCTTCTGCGTTTCGAGAATGCGCTGCTTTTCTTTTTCCTGCTCGATCGTTTTCTGCGAAAGCATTTCCACTTCGGCCAGCTTATCGGAGAGGCGCCTGCTCGTGCGTGCAAAATTCCGGGCGAGGTAAACCGACATCGAAATAGGAATGCTGAGCGTCGCGAGAATGACGAGGATGCCGATCACGAAACCGGCCCAGCCGCCCTGGTTGAAATTGATGCTGGTATGCGCGAATGCGGAAAATATGGCGAAGAACGAAAAAAAGGAGACCGTCGTGATTATCCCTGAACCGAGTATCCAGGCGCCTTCTCTTTTTTTGATGATCGCCGCTATAATTACCCGCAGTGATTCCGCACCGAAGAGCAGGTAGGCGAAAAGTCCGAACAATGGAATATCATGATGCACTGCATTCAGGACAAAATCGGTGGCATAAACAGCGATCCACAACCAGAAAATGCGGGGCAGTCTCCCGTAAAAAAAAGAATACAGCATCGCGATCAGCGAAGGGCCGTAGATGTCGGAAAGAAAATTCGAGTAATACGCGAAACTGTTCTGCACATCCGGGTCGAGTAAATTCTGCCTTACAAGAAGCCCGATGAAAACCAGGCTGAACCCGGATGCGAACAGGCTGTAATACAGGTTCGATTTTTCCGCCCGGTAAAAAAGAAAAAGCATGAAGTGCAGGAAGCCGAGCGCAGCGAAAAAGGCAAAATAGAAAATGAAGATCGCCGTAAGCACATTCGAATTCACGTACTGCGCGATCACCGCCTCCTGGAAGCGGCCGATCTTCAGCTCGAAACCGGGGGCCTGTCCCGCATTTTTGCTTTGCGCCACTGCGTCGAAATACCTGACGGCGATGAGGTGAACACCGGCGCGGCTGAAACGGCAGGGAACCGGAAGAAAATGCGGATCGAACCTGATTTCACCTGCAGGATCGGCGGAGATCTTGCCGAACCGCTGCATCAGCCGGCCGTCGAGATAAATTTCGGAAGCGCCGGATTGCGTCATCAGCAGGCCGAGATCTTTTCCGCAAAGCTGGGTGTCGACATCGACCCGGATCCGGAACCAGCCCTTGTTCTCAAATGTTCCGGGCGCAACATGTTTCGCATCGAGCGAAGGATCGGCCGTGATCCATCCGCTGTCGTCGTACGCCGGGTTGCTCCAGGCCGTATCATCGCCCTTGTGGTACTTCCACGGACCGGTTACGGGGACACTGCAATCGGAATTGGTTCCGGGCTCACGTTCAGGGAGCGAGACAAGATGAAAAAGTGAATCGCCCGAAGCGATGAGGCAGCATGGTAAAAAGAGTAAGAATAAAAAGACTGCGCGTTTCAAGCTCGTCAAATTTATTACTATCTGCCTTCAAACCAAGGAAAATTCATTCCGCCTGCGCCTGCGCTTCTTTTTCCAGCACTTCGAAAATTTTAAGCATTCCCATCGTGTCCATCGCACAATATTCTTCCAGCGCAGAAATGCTCTCCGCTTTTCCGAAAAGATCTTCGTCACCCAGCTTTTCATATACCGACATAGCGTGACCGCCGTTCATGATGCGGAGATTTTCGTAATTCATTCCGGGAACAAGCGCGGGCAATACGCTCTTCAGCGAAACCGAGCAGTTCATCGCCGCGGCGTAATACCAGCCTTCCGAAAACGGCCGCATGAGATCGCGGATGCGCGCCAGGCGCTGATCGATCGCCTGTGAAAATTCAGGGAACTGCTTTTTCAGCAGGTTGAGCGTGGTTTTTTCTGCGGATGCATCGTACGCAAAAATGACCGCATCACCTTCCGTATCGCGCAGGAAGCTTCCGAGGAATTCACGGCGCGGATCTTTTCCATGCTCCGCGATGAATAAACTGTGCCGGGTTTCATTTCCCCTTTTCCTGTGGATTGAATACGCGAACGGCAATGCCTGGAAAGGTTTCGTTCCTTCGAACTTCGGAACAGCCGGCTGGAAATTCTCGATGTCGAGAAACAGCATTTCGTCCGTGCAATCGCGGAGAAATTCATTCAGTTTTTCCCGGTCGGCAATTGTTTTTTCCGACCGGCGCGCCAGCGAATGCAGCTTCACCAGCGCGGGAATATTTTCTTCCGCGGGGATCATTTCCGGGAAAACATATCCCGCGTGAAAAAGACGCTCCTGCTCCGCACGGTTGATGCCGGCGAGCTCGAATACATTTCCTTTCGGAACATTCTTCCAGCACTGCCCGCGGAAATCGCATTCATACGGGGAGAAACAATGTCCCCCGATGCGGACTTCCGGCACCTGCGGGGAAGAAAGAAGCTGCTTCTGCGCGAGGACGCTGCCCGCCACGTGCGCGAATTTTTTCTTCACTGAATCGAGCACCGGGACAACAGTGAATAGTTCAGGCAAGGCGATCTCTCCGTTCCGGACATAATCGCTGCTGAGGTGCACAAGAAAAAAACCGGACAGCTGAAGGCCGGCACCCGACAGCACGTAATACTGCAGGGCAGCATCATCGTAATACGCGCGCGAAAGCCGCAGGGAACTTTTCACTTCGTAGGCTTTCCATTTTTCACCGTCGCGGACAAGGATATCCACGAGCACGAGCACCTCGTTATGGACGAATGCCGCTTCGTAAATAACGCTCTCCCCTGCCTTCATCAGTTCGGTTGTACGCCCGACCGTTTCTTTCGATTTCGGCGATCTTCCTTCCGTCGCATCCTTTCCGCCGGGGAAAAGGTCCCGCGCCAGGAAACCGACTTCGTGTCCGCGGCTGAACACCGCTTTCTTCGACGGGGAGAACGGATCGCGCAGCTGCGGATAATAGCGGTACAGGAACAATGCTTTCGAACATTGCAGTCCTTTGATATAGGAAGTCTTGCTTAATAAATAGTGCGACAAAACGATCGTGTGCCTGGTGCAGTGACTGAGGTGAAGATCAAAGGTACCGACTATCCTGCGAACCGGGAGGCCTGCATTGCTTCGCAAAACACGAAGCCCGCATGATCATGTATCACGCGGGCTCCGACCATCACAACCATTTTTTCAATTGGCGATGCTTTCGATACGGCCGGTCATGGACGACGGGCGGGTTTCAAAAGATCGTGAGAAGCGGAGCAATGCATCAATGACAGGTTTTCCGGGCTCCTCGGGGAATTCATCCTCAGCAAAGCGAAACAAATCTTCGCTGTTTATGCTGATTTCCATTACGTCAGTAGTAGAAGTTTTTCTCATTCGGGAGAGATTTGGTTTTCATGTAAAACGGGAGCTTCCGGGTGCTTATTGTTTTATTCCGGCGAAAATTGGAACAACAGGATTTGATTCTCAATTACACTGCAAATAACATACTGATAAACAACAGGATACGGACATATTAAAAATCATTTACCGTGTCTTAAGGAATAAGTTACATGCCTTTCTGCGCCTGCTTTGTTAATATTCCTGAAAATATTTCGCGACCGGGTAACTTTTCGACCCTTTCTCCGTCTTATTCCCGAACAAGCCTCTCAAGGGTTAGGTCAGGTCT
>DASTSF010000609.1:0-2178 GCA_035760825.1 Bacteroidia bacterium | reverse complement strand
TTCGGAAATGATCTTGTGCTCCTCTTCATCCCAGGGACGCTTGCCGAAGATCGTTTCGAGGTCTTCCTTGAAAATGACTTCCTTCTCGATCAGCTTGTCGGCCAGCTGCATGAGCTTTTCCTTGTTTTCCGTCAGGATCTTTTTCGTTTTCTCGTAAGCGGCATCGATGATGCGTTTCACTTCTTCGTCGATCACTTCCGCGGTATGCTCCGAATAAGGTTTCGAAAGCATCATCTCGTTTCCTGTCGAATCGTAGAAGCTTATGTTGCCTACTTTTTCATTCAGGCCGTAATACATGACCATGGCATACGCCTGCTTCGTCACGCGTTCAAGATCGGAAAGCGCGCCTGTGGATATTTTTCCGAACGTCACATCTTCCGCAGCTCTTCCGCCGAGCGTGGCGCACATTTCATCCATGAATTGCTCCGTCGTGGTGAGCTGGCGTTCTTCCGGCAGGTACCACGCGGCTCCCAGCGAGCGTCCGCGGGGAACGATGGTCACTTTCACGAGCGGCGCAGCATGTTTCAGCATCCAGCTTACGGTTGCATGACCCGCTTCGTGAACGGCAATGGTGCGCTTCTCTTCTTTTGAAATGATCTTGTTCTTCTTCTCGAGTCCGCCGATGATGCGATCCACCGCGTCGAGAAAATCCTGCTTCTCCACGAATTTTTTATCATGACGCGCAGCGATGAGCGCGGCTTCGTTACAGATGTTCGCGATGTCGGCGCCGGAAAATCCGGGTGTCTGCTTGGCAAGGAAATCGAGGTCGACGGTCTTGTCCAGCTTCAGCGGTTTCAGGTGGACCTGGAAGATCGCTTTCCTTTCGTTCAGGTCGGGAAGATCGACATAGATCTGGCGGTCGAAACGTCCTGCGCGGAGCAGCGCACGGTCCAGGATATCGGCCCGGTTCGTGGCGGCAAGAATGATGACGCCGCTGTTCGTTCCGAAACCGTCCATTTCCGTGAGCAGCTGGTTGAGCGTGTTCTCGCGTTCGTCGTTCGCACCCTGCGAAATGGACCTGCCTCGCGCACGCCCGATCGCGTCGATCTCGTCAATGAAAATGATGCACGGCGCTTTTTCCTTCGCCTGGCGGAAGAGGTCACGCACACGTGACGCGCCAACGCCCACGAACATTTCCACGAAGTCGGAACCGGAAAGCGAGAAGAAGGGAACTTTCGCTTCGCCGGCAACGGCTTTGGCGAGGAGCGTTTTGCCGGTTCCCGGGGGACCGACGAGCAGCGCGCCTTTCGGGATCTTTGCACCGAGATCGGTGTATTTCTTGGGATTTTTCAGGAAGTCGACGATCTCCTTGATCTCGACCTTCGCTTCTTCGAGGCCCGCGACATCGTTGAACGTCGTGTTCACCATTGTGTCCTTATCGAACAGTGTGGCACGCGATTTCCCGATGTTGAAGATCTGGCTCCCGGTCCCGCCGCCCATGCGGCGCATGAAGAACACCCAGAGCACGACGAGCACCACGATCGGCAGCAGCCAGCTCAGGTGATCGGAAATATTGGAACGCTTGATCTCCTGGATGTCGACGAATTCACCGGGCGAATAATGTGCGTCGGTTTCGGTCTGTGTAATGCGTTTGCCTAGCTCGTCTGTCCATGTGCTGCTCAGCTGAAGATGCGGAACGTCGGCCGGTGTGGGCCCGTGCCATCCCTTGATCTTGGTTTTGAGTGCAAGAACGGAAGGCGCGTTGGCTTTTTTCTCATCGATAACCAGCTCGAGCACGTTGTTCTCATTGCTGACGCGGTATATTTTTTTCACGGCATGATCGTTGATCAGCGCGGTGAAATCATTGTAGCCGATCTCGGGGAGATCGGTGAACATATTCGGCACGAGAAAGCCGATCAATCCTGCAACGATGATTATATAGATCCAGAAAAAACCGTTCGGCGACTTCGGCATCTGGGGCTTGCGGGGAGGCATGCGGTCGCGCATCCGGCGATCCTGTTCATTGTCCTGGTTCATATCACTCATTTCTTTTCCTAAAGGTCGGTTATAGGGTCTTAATATTTTGGCTGGGTCTTCAGAATCCGTTCAAAAAGATCGTTCCGTCTTGTTTTTTGTAATTCTTAACAGTCCGGTTCAGATGTCCACTTCTTCCGCGTCGGCCCAGAGGCTTTCCAGGTTGTAGAACTGCCGGGTTTCACGCTGGAAAACGTGGACCAC